>VEQR01000038.1 GCA_018883125.1 Candidatus Kapaibacterium sp. | reverse complement strand
TACCGCCGCCTTCTCATCCCTATGGGCTCCATCACCATCGATGGAATCTCCCTTACCGTTGCCGAGCTCGAAGCCGAGCGCCTGAAAGTGGCAATCATTCCGCACACGCTGGCTGTTACCAACCTCCGCAGTGCCCATGTCGGCAACCAGGTGAACCTGGAGTTTGACATGATGGCGAAGTATGCTGTAAGAGACGGCTGAGGCCGTCCTTGTCATCCCCGCGAAAGCGGGGATCCATGCGTGTGAACGTCATCCCCTCCTACTCCTCAAATCCAGCCGGCACGTACGTTGTGCGCGGCATGTGGGCGGCACGCCAGAGGACGGACGTGGCAAGGCGGGAGATGCCGAGCAGATCGGTGAAGTTGATCTTGCTGATCTCGTCGGTGACCTTGTGGTAGTCTTCGTGTTCGCCGGTGAAGTAGAACAACACCGGAATGCGCTTCATGGCAAAAGAGGCCTGGTCGCTGCGGAAGAAGTACTGCTCGATGTCGTAGGCCAACGAAAATGGTGCGGACGTCTTGGCGTTCTCTTCCTCGTTGATGCGCACAAGGTCCGGACATCGTTCGTTGCCGCCGATGGAAACCTTGTTCTTTTCGCAGCGGCCGATCATATCGGTGTTTATCATCGCTACGCACTTGTTCATGGGAAGGGGCGTGTTGGCCACGTAGGCCTTGGAGCCAAGAAGCCCCTTTTCTTCTCCGGAAAATGCCACAAAGACGATGCTGCGATCCGGACGTGTTGATGATGATGCGAGCGCCTCGGCAGCCACCATCAGACTCGTTGTACCGGAGGCGTTATCGTCGGCCCCGTTGTAGATGGAATCGCCCTGTGCATTGGGCTTGCCGACACCAACGTGATCGTAATGCGCCCCCATCACGGCGTATTCGTCGGGTACCTTGGCGCCGCGCAGTATGCCGGCAACATTGCTTACCACGATCGGTTCCGGAGAAAGCTTTACGGCGGTGGCTATGGTGATGCCATCAAGACGTCGGACGATCGGACTGTACGACGAATCGATCTTCAGAACGATCGATCGTAGCGTGTCCAGTGGTCCAAGCACGGCATCAACAACGGCCTCCCCAACGTGATGCACAGGCACTGCGTTGGGTCCATCAGGTAGGGTTAGCCCCCTACCGCTGCGTCCGGAATTGGGAAACAGGGCAGGCCAGGAGTATCCGGTGACAAGGGGCTTGCGGGGCGCGCGGATGGCATCCACCAGCAGGACGGCAGACGCCCCGTGACTGAGGGCATTGCTGACCTTGTGCTGAACGCTGGCGTAGCGCGTGAAGGCCGCGCCGCGGAACTTGGCCGTATCTCCTCCATCGGGCTCGCCACGCAGGGCCAGCACAACGTGGTCCTTGACATCGACTCCCTGGTAGTCGTCGTAGTCGTATTCAGGTGCCGTAATGCCAAAACCAACGAAGGTAATCGGCAGATCCTTCACGATCGTCTCGCCCGTGGCATCGAACGGAATGAAGTCCTTGCCGAGACGGAACTCCTGAGTGGTTCCATTGCGTGTAACTCTCAGATAGGTCACGGCCTTTGCGGTGTCAAGGTCCGGACGGTATAGCGTGTAGGGAAGCTTGTACGATGTGCCAAGGGGCTCCAAGCCGATGCGTTTGAACTGCGCGGCAATGTAGTCTGCAGCTCGCTCCAATTCCGGCGATGGCGTGTTGCGTCCACGCATGGAGTCGGAGGCGAGAACGTTCAAATGACGCTCAAATCGCTCCTGTCTGAAAACATCGAACGCATCCTTCGGAAGTGACTGCTGAGCAACGGCGGTGCCGCAGACAAGCGATATAAGAGCAACGGCAAGAGCGAACATCTTCATGAAAGGCGAATGATAATGGTCACGCGGCACGAATCGGCTGCACGATCAACGGTGAGTGAATGAACAAGATTGCGGACGATGTACAGCCCCCTGCCGGAGAGACGCTCACGATGCTCTGCGTCAGTCGGATCAGCAATGGCTGCAAGGTCGAAGCCCGCCCCCTCGTCGGCGACAACGATAACGATTTCTGATGTCTTGATCTCGACCTCAACGACCACCAATCGGTCCTGCTGACTCCTGTTCCCATGAATGATGGCATTGGTCACAAGCTCGGTGGTGGAGAGCACAACGTTGTGCCGGATCTGCTCCGATAGTTCACCCCATCCCGGAAGCCCCGAAACGGCGGGCTCTATGGCACGAATGCTCTGAAGGACAGACGGCAGGCGAAGTTCGATCATACCAAAAGGGGAAAGGGGCGCACTACCACGATGCCAAAGAGCATCGCAGAAGAAGATTCGGGAGTTTGCGTTGGCTCACAACATTGATGGTCTGGAATTCATACCAGCCGGTAAGCGACAGGCTCGAGCCGCCGCGTGATGCGTAGCGGATGACGACCTCCGGACCGATCGAGTGCAACGAGCCGGTGGAGATCGATGCCTGGCCGATGCGGATGCTGGATTGATCAAGCTGATACAGACGCAGGCCGGCACCGGCCTCGACGTTTTCAAGGGGGCGAGCCATGAACATGAGCTTGAGCAGATACTCCAGGTTGCCGGTCTCCGGCGACTCCGAGAACGAGCTCCAGCGGAAGGTGGACCGCTCGAAGTAGCGCAGAAGGATTGGTGACTCGATGGCTACGCGATCGCTCAAACGAACGCGGATGGAATCGCGGTACGACAGCTGACGAAAGGAAAATGATCGTGCCGAACTCGCGGTGCTTCCCTCGTAATCATAGGCCGTGTAGTTGGCCAGAATCTCAAACTGCGGTTGCATCATCACACTGCGTGTGCGAAGGAGAAACGATGGTGATAAACGCACGGAACGGTTGATGTTGTTCAGGGCGCTGCGCGAGGCCTTGAGGAAGACAAGGTGCAGGAACTGGCCCGACAGACCCACCGACATGCTCAGTGCACTCGACACGCGACGCCCGTAGGCAAGCGATAGACTCGAGGCCAGCTCGTCGCGATCGTCATCGTTGGTGGCGCTCGGTGTATCATAGCGCAGAAGCCACGAGGCCCCCTCCACTCGCATGGTATCGATGGGAGACATCACCCATTCGAGGCGGGCAAGGCCCCTCGTGCGAAACGTTTCGTTGTCGCGCTGAAACTCCTGCGACCGCGTTGCCAACAGGTCCGCTACCGACACGCCGTGCACGTCCTGCACGCCGTTGCGCTCGCTGCGCTGGAAGACCGAGCCTACAACCGAGGCCCGAAGATTCGAGAACGTCCATTGCAGAGATCCCGACACGTCCACAACGAGTTCATCGAGACGTCGGCGCACTTCGGTGATGGGCACATTGGCAAGGGGCTCTGCATAGGACCGTTCAATGCCGTTTGACTGCAGTGTGCCATCAAAGCCGATGGAGAGTTCGGGACTAACGGCGTAGATGATGGCGCCGGTGGCATCAAAGAGGCGCTCACGTCTTTGTTCAACGTTCAGCGGAGCAGATGACGAAACGGAGGTGAAGAACTGGCGTGAGCGGTCGGTAGATGTCACCGACAATCGCATCACCGAGCCCTCGGCAAGAGATCGCTCAACGCGGGCAAGCAGATCAACGTCGCTGTTCGAGCGGCGCGTATCAAGCCGCTGCCAGTCCGCCGTGATGCGTCCATCCAGGATCCACTGGTCCACCTCCAACGCCCGCACCGCGCCCACAACGGCCGCCAAAGGTCCAGCCGCCTGCACGCCCAGCTGTGTGGATGACTCGCCCCCTGCCACGGCTTCGATGGTGGCCTTGGGCATCACCTCGTAACGCAGACCGGCAAGCGCACCAACCCGCTGAAGCGAATTCAGTCCGATACTCCGAGAGTCCTGAGACAGCGTCCACCCCTGACGCACCACGGCCGAGAGTGCCGCGCTGACGGGTGTGGTGAAGGCGATCTGCGATTGCTGATCATCACGCGTGGCCAGCGTGCTGGTGCGAAACGCGGTGGAGCGGAACCGGTTAAAGAGCGTCAGCGTCCCGAAGGACGTGGGCACATCCACATCCACGTTGCCGGTCCACACAAACGTGTTCGTGATTTTGTCGACGCCAAAATCCACGGCCTTGCGCTGCATGCCATCGGCGCGCTCCAGCAAGTGGGCAAGCTGTTGCGCGCTGCCCGCCATCACTCCAAAGAGGAGCATGGCAGCAATGACCGGGGCATGCCCCCTACCCGATGATCTCCAGCCGGGCAAAGGCTACCATGAGTTGTTTGCGCTGACCATTATCGAAGAGCACCGTGGCCTTCTCGTTCTGTCCGGCACCACTGATCGCACTGATGGTGCCCGGGCCAAACATCGGATGCTTCACGCGCTGGCCCACCCGCATGGACGGGGTTCCCGCGGAAGGGACATTGCGGTTCTTCGGTTGCGAGGCGCTGGTGTAGCGCTTCGGCATCGGTATCTGCGAGTATTCGTTGTGCTCCACGGCACTCGGACGCTGCGGCACTCTCCCCTGGGTGGGTTGGAAGGGGGCTTTCTGTGGCCGCTGCTGCGTAACGGTAGTGCCGGTCATACTGCGTCCGGACGGAGCAATGGTGTCCTTGTCGATCTCAGCGAGAAACATCGATGGACGCGAGAAGGTGATCTCACCAAATCGATAGCGCTGCTCGGCATACGAGAGTACCAGCTGCTCGCGCGCCCGCGTGATGCCCACGTAGAGCAGTCTTCGTTCCTCTTCCTGCTCGTCGGGATCCTGCTCGGCCTTGGCCAGCGGAAACAGTCCCTGCTCAAGTCCGGCGATCACCACGAGCGGAAACTCCAGCCCCTTGGCAGCATGCATGGTCATCATCGAAATGCGATTCGACCCCATCTGCGGATCGTCGGTATCGCTGATAAGCGAGATCTGCTCGAGGTATGTTACCAGCGTCAGCTCGTCGTTCAGCTCCTGCTGCTCAGCGATATGGTCCAGCACACGCTCGATGTTGTTCCACCGGTCCAGCGAGTCCTCGCTCTGCTGCAGCTTGTACATCTGCGGGAGCCCCGTGGCCTCGATGTAGGCCTGTGCCAGCGATGCCGGTGAAAGCTCGTTGATGAGTTCGCGGTGACGGTTGATGATGGACATGAAGTCCGACACGGCCTTGATCGTGCGCCCCTGCATGAGCGGGATACGGTCGATCTGATTCAGCGCGGCAAAGAACGACAGGTTGTTCTGCGCCGCATACTGCTGGATGCGCTCAATGCTGGTGTTGCCAATGCCCCGCGCCGGCTCGTTGATCACCCGCAGAATGCTCTCGCTATCATCGGGGTTTACGAGGATGCGCAGGTAGGCAAGCGTGTCCTTGACCTCTTTGCGTTTGTAGAAGCTTACGCCGCTGACGATGTGATAGGCCATGTTGGACCGACGAAATGCGTCTTCCAGGGCCTGTGACTGCGCGTTGGTGCGGTAGAGAATGGCCACGTCCTTCGGCGAGTAGTTGTGCGATGCCATCCGCGAGCGGATAGTGCGCGTGATCATCTCGGCTTCCTCCCGGTCATCCCGGCAGGCCAGCACGGTGATCTTCTCTCCCTCAGGATTATCAGTCCACAGGTCCTTCTTCAGCTGACCCGAGTTGCGCTTGATCACGCTGTGAGCGGCAGCCAGAATGGTCTTGGTGGAGCGGTAATTCTGCTCAAGACGCACAACCGTGGCCTTGGGATAGTCCCGCTCAAAGTCAAGAATGTTCCGGATGTCCGCACCACGCCAGCGGTAAATACTCTGGGCATCATCGCCCACAACGCACAGATTACCGTGACGCGCAGCCAACATGGAGATCACCGTGTACTGCGAGCGGTTGGTGTCCTGATACTCGTCCACCATGATATATCGGAAACGATCTTGCAGCGTTGCCAGCACGTCGGGATTGTCCCGCAGCAGCACAATGGTGGCATTGAGCAGATCATCGAAGTCCATCGCATTGCTCTGACGAAGGCGGCGTTCGTACTGTTCGAAGATCTGTCCGGTCTGCTGCTCCACAACAGACTTGGCAGAGCGTGCGTACTCCTGCCACGACATCATCGTGTTCTTGGCCGACGAGATGCGATTGCGCACCCCGCTTGGCGGCAACACCTGCTGCGAGATTCCGAGCTGATTCATCACCGCCTTGATGGCCGCGGTCTGATCATCCGTGTCGTAGATCGTGAACGCCGGCGTATAGCCGATACGCTCGGCGTACTGACGCAGAATGCGGGCAAAGATGGAGTGAAACGTGCCCGCCCAGATTGCCCTGGCGGTCTGCTCACCCACCAAGTGTCCGATGCGCTCCTTCATCTCCTGCGCAGCCTTATTGGTAAAGGTCAGCGCAAGGATCTGCTGTGGAGCAACGCCATTGCGCAGCATGTAGGCAAGGCGGTACGTAAGAACGCGCGTCTTCCCACTGCCGGCTCCGGCAATGATCAAGAGCGGTCCGGTGATGTTGGCAACGGCTTCGGCCTGACTTGCATTCAGACCTGTGAGCAGGTCTTGGCCACGGGGCTGACCCGGCTCGGAGGGGACAAGGTTAAGCATGGTGGTGGGTTACTCCTCACCGCCGCCGGACTTCTTCACATAGTCCGTGTAGTAGAATCCGTCGCCCTTGTAGATGATCCCCCCGCCACTGATCAAACGCTCCACGGTGCCCGCACCGGGGGACGTGCCCGAGCACAGCTCCGGCGGACACACGGTAAGTGCATTGTCTTTCATTGACTGCTGAAGTTCAAATGTGGCGCCGCACGTGGTGCAGCGGTATTCGTAGGTTGGCATGTGTGGCAGTATAGGTCGATTAAAACTCAACAAATCCGGTCTTCTTGTAGACCTTGCGCAGAACTTTGCGAGCGCGCTCACGGGCAGCCTCAGCCCCCTGCCGAAGCGTTGCACGCAGAGCATCCTCGTCGGCACGCAGTTCGGTGTAGCGCTGGCGTACCGGACCCAGAAAGGCAACGATGGCCTCGCCAACGGCTTCCTTGAACTCGGCATAGCCGAGGCCCGAAAACTCCTTCTCGATCTCGGCCGTGGTCTTGCCCGTGGTGATCGAGTACAGCGTCATGAGGTTGGCAACACCGGCCCGCTTTTCGTCGTACACGATGTCGGTTCCGGAATCCGTCACGGCGCGCTTTACCTTAGATCGGATGGCATCGTCAGTGTCCACCATGAAGATCGTTGCCCGCTCATTGGGATCGGACTTGGACATCTTCTTTTCGGGTTCCTGCAGGGACATGATCTTTGCGCCGACCTTAGGGATGAACGGCTCGGGCACGGTAAAGGTTGGGCTGTAATGGAAATTGAATCGCTCAGCCAGATTGCGCGTAAGCTCAAGGTGCTGCCGCTGATCCTCACCCACCGGCACAAGGTCTGCGTTGTAAATCAGAATATCGGCCGCCATCAGGATCGGATACGTAAAGAGGCCTACGTTGACGTTGTCCGCATGCATGGCGCTCTTGTCCTTGAACTGCGTCATACGCGAACACTCGCCAAAGCCCGTCAGGCACGTCAGAATCCACGACAGTTGCGTATGCTCCGGCACGTGGGACTGCACAAACAACGTCGACACCGCAGGATCGATGCCTGCCGCGATGTACATGGCCGCTACGTCCAGCGTGCGCCGACGCAGCTTCGCCGGCTCCTGGCGCACGGTGATGGCGTGTAGGTCTACAACGCAGAAAAGCGAGTCATACTCATGCTGCAGATCAACCCAGTTCCGCAATGCTCCGCAGTACTGTCCAATCGTCAGGTCATTCGTTGGCTGCATGCCCGAGAGGATGACCTTGCGCGTGGTTTTTGCTTCTTCCATGGGCGGCAAAATACCCACGGTAGCTTTCATTGACGCATTTTTGCGTCATGCCTTTGCGACGGACCATTCTCAGCCCCCTGCTCATCGCCGTTGCCCTTCTTGGAGGGGGCGTGCAGGCCCATTCTCAGACCGAGGCTGACGCGTCGGCCGATGAGCGATCATCGCGCGGGACATCGGTGATCGGACTACATCGTGCGTGGCTTCCAACGGCCTCGTACCGACCTAATACCGGATTGTTTCTCGAGAACGCCGGATCCACGAAGTCCTCGTCCATTGCTCCCGGACTAATCATTCTTGCAACAGGAGTTGGTGAGCGTGGCGTGATTGCGGCACTGGGCGGCGCACGCTGGTACGCTCTGGGCAATGAGCGCTTCGGACTCTTTACCTCGGCCCATGCGGGCATTACCATCGGCTCGCGCACGGGCATTGCGGGCTTCAGTATTTTGAATGACCCCACGCTGACGATCGGGCTTGCGACGCTGGGTCGCATCGGCGGCGTTGTGCCGATCACGCGCGATATCTCGCTGACGCTGGCAGCGGTTCACACACTGTTCACCAACGAAGCCGGCGCCATGCCGATTGGCGTGCAAGTTGGACTCACCCTCGGAGGTGACGAATGAGCCGTCCGGCCACGCTTGGCTTTGGTGCCTATCGCGTGGGCACGCAGGTGCCCGAGCACGGCACGGCATTACGTCAGGCACTCGACTCTGGCGTTAGCGTCATCGATACCAGCTCGAACTACTCCGATGGCTCAAGCGAGGAGCTCATCGGCACCGTGCTCTCTGCGCACACCTCCCGGCCGCGCGTCATCACCAAGGTTGGCTACGTACAGGGTCAGCTCCTTGACCAGCTCAAGGCCATGGAGGCAATGTCCATGGAGCCCCCTGACATTGTAAAATTCGGTGATACTCTCTGGCACTGTATTCATCCGGAGTTCCTCGACATCGTTGTCGGAACCTCCATCGAGCGGCTCTACCCGGCCGGACGCGGAGCCGATGCGGGCGAGCTGATCGTGCTGCTGCACAACCCGGAGTACTTTCTGCAGAAGGAGCATCAGGACGGTACCGATCTTGCCACCGCGCGTCACTACCTGTATCACCGGCTGCGGATGGCCTTCGGCTGGCTGGAAGATGCCGTTCGGAAGGGGCGCATCACGGCCTATGGGATTTCCTCGAATACGTTTGCTTCGCCCCCTGACGCGCCCGACATGGTGTCTCTGGAGGAGTGCGTGCGAGCCGCACACGATGCCGTGGATGGCAAGCATCACTTCCGCGTGGCCGAGATGCCAATGAACATCATCGAGCACTTCCCTGCCACAGTGCTGAATCAGGACGGTGGACGCTGCACCACGCTGGAGCGCGCCCGTGAGCTGGGCATCGAGGTGGTGATCAACCGTCCACTGAATGCCATCGTTGACAATGACCTCATTCGCTTGGTGTCTCACGCGATGCCAAGTCACATCATCCATCCATCGGACATCGAGCGTCGCATTCACGAGTTGGAAGTTGTTGAGCACGATCTTGCCAATGCTCTGCTTGCCGAGGCCTCTCCGGAAGGGGGCGCCGATGACCGTATGCGGGAGCTCGTTGGCGAGGCGTATCGTGTGGCCGGCTCGCTGTGTCAGGCATGGTCGTCATTCAACGGACTCATCCACTGGCGCGATGTGCGCCGTCAGTATCTCGACCCGCGCATCGAGGCCGCCGCCATGCTGTCGGAGAAATCCGTCCGCATGACCGACCACCTAGCTTACATCAGCGACCTTGTGCGCCTGCTGGACGATCTTGACGCACTCTATGCGCGCGACGAAAACGACTCACTCGAGCCGCTGCGGGCGTCCATGTGCACGATCTTCGGGCTCGATCCCGAAACGCCCCTTCAGCATATCGCCCTGCATACGCTGCGTTGCACCGATGGCGTTAACACTGTGCTTGTTGGCATGCGTACCGTGGCCTACGTCACCGATGCCGTGCAGACCAACGATCTGCCGGCATCAGACTACCACCGGTCTCACTGGATGCATGTTGCCGAGGAATTACGACGACTCACCGAGGAACCATCATGACGAATCATCCGGTCCGTATAGCCCCTTCACTGCTTGCCGCAGATATGCTCAACATCGAGCGCGACGTTCGCGCCTGTGAAGCAGCAGGTGCAGACATCCTGCACGTGGACGTGATGGACGGACATTTTGTACCGCCTATTACATTTGGTCCGGCCTTCGTTGCGCGCCTTCGCACCATCACCACCATGCCCCTTGACGTGCACCTGATGGTGACCAATCCAGACCATCAGGTCGAGCAGTTCGCTGCCGCCGGTGCCCACTGGATAAGCGTCCACGCCGAAGTCACACCACACCTGCACCGCACGCTGCACCGCATCAAAGCTCTGGGATGCCGCGCCGGCGTTGTCCTGAATCCCATAACCCCTTTGGAATACGCCTTTGCGGCAGGGGGCGATGCAGACTTCATCCTGCTGATGAGCGTCAACCCCGGCTACGGAGGTCAGGCATTCATTCCGTCCTTCCTGCAGCGCTGCGAGCGCCTCCGCACGTGGCTCGATGCCAACGGCCTCTCCCACGTGGAGATCGAAGTTGACGGCGGCATCAAGGCCAGCAACGCCCGCGACGTCATCAACGCCGGGGCAAATGTACTGGTGTCCGGCAGTGGGGTGTTTGGGGGGAGTATCGAGCAGAACGTTGCGGATTTACGCAACGCGTAGGTACGCAGCAGGCCATCAACCTGTCATCAGGCCGGCCAGTTGGTCCTGTTGGTCCTGTTGGTCCTGTTGGTCCAATTAGTCCAACTAGCCCAATTGGACTTATTGGACCAATTGGACTAATTGGACCTATTGGACCAGCCCCCTGACCCATAGCTGATTTACGTGCTGCGCCGATTGCGCCGCACGGCGTAGAGGCGTTCCGTAAAGCCCCCTTCCTTCTCAAACTGTTCAGCCAGTTGCCGCACCTGCTTGTCCAGCAAGTAGCAGGCAACGCTTATCAGCACAATGGCCGCATTGGCGGCCGTTTCGGCGTAATCGGGTGGTGCGGCCTCGCTGCCCTTCTTCGCACGAGTGACGTCGCGCACCCAGCAGACAACCTGGTCGGCGGTTATGAACCGGCGCGCAACTAGGTGGGCTCCCCGCGGGTCATGCCTGTCCCAAATAGGCATACCGCGCTGACGCAGAAAGTCTTCGTAATCTAAGCGGAGCTCCTCAAGGCTCGCTCGCGCAACGTTGGTTAGCTTCAGTTCGAATTTTTTCGATGTTCCGGAGGCCAAACTACCTTCGGCAATATTCTGTACACCCGATCGCGCGGCCTGAACCATTTGGTCGTGTGTGCGGCTCCTACGATCGATGTACCGGTTACAGAACCGCACGGTTACATCATACACCAGCTGCGAAATCCTGAAGCTCTTCAACTGGCGGTAGCCGCCATAGGAAGGTAAAAGTGAACTGGACATTGCTCGGCTCCGAAGAAGTGAAACGAAAGTTTCTTCCTCGTGCATTTAGGGACATGCAATGTGATTGTCGGGACCTCATCAGTCATCAGTCATCAGTAATCAGTAATCAGTAATCAGTAATCAGTAATCAGTCATCAGTAATCAGTAATCAGTCTTCAGTCATCAGTCATCAGTCATCAGTAATCAGTCATCAGTAATCAGTCATCAGTCATCAGTCATCAGTCATCAGTCATCAGTCATCAGTCTTCCGTCATCTCCTCATCCGGGCTAATGCCACAGAGAGATTCTGCTTTACTCCGGGCTGATCGGGTTTGAGCTCCAGGCTTTTCCGCAGTGCTGTTTCTGCCTCGGCATAGCGGCCGAGGTTCAGCAGCGCGGTGCCGGCAAAGAAGTACCCTTCGTGATTATCGGGGACGCGCTCTGTGAGGGCCTTGGCGCGTTCGATGCATTCGGCGTAGCGCCCCTTACGAGTCAGCTCGTCCAAGACGTACAGGCTGGCATTCACAAAGTCCTGACCCGTGGCACCGGCTGCTAGGCAGGCTTCGAAGTCACCAAAGGCCTCTTCACGCCGACCCAGATTCATGTACGAGATGCCCCTATTCAGATAGGTTGGCGGGGCAACCTTGTGCATGGATATTGCCTTCGAGAACATCTTTACGGATTCCTCGTACTTGCCGAGAATCCCGCAGACAAGTCCCAACTGCTCGTAGGGGGCTGGGTTGACGCACTCGGCGATGAACAGGAAGGACAGATCCTCATACGCTTTATCAAACTGCTGATTCTCGATATGATACGTCGCACTGAACACATACACCGGCGTGTAACCATTCAGGATGTTCTCTCTCGTGGCAGCTACCTTGTCGGGGTTCTTGCTTCCGGAAGCGATCACCGAACTCCATAACGTGGGTGCATCCTTCCAAACCTTGCTCTGGTTGAACGTTCCAACCATCAGCATGATGGAAAATGCTGACGTCAGCACAATGCCGACTGCTCGCCCCCTGCCCTTGAGGAGTGTTCCGGCAGCCGAGGCAAGAAGCAGCAGCGATCCGATGTAGCTCACGTACGTGTACCGATCGGCCATGAGCACAAGGCCAACCGATACAACCTGCAGGACAAGTGCCACAAGAAGCGTGTAGAACCCCAGACCAACTATCCACAGCTTGCGCCACTGCGGGTTCGATCGAAAGGCTATCCACGGCATGGCCACAAGCGCAATCGCCACAAGGGGCATTACCATGAAGTGACCCGGAATGCTCGAATCTGCCCCCGTTCCCGGATACGGGTGGAACGGACTCAGGTTGAAGGGGGCCAGCATTGATACGAGATACATCACATAGCTGTACGAGGCAAAGATCAACCGCTTGCTCATGCTCGCATAGGCGCTCACGGCACCAAGATCCGTCTGAATGTTCACCGTAAGCATCCCGATCCATACAGCAACGGCGATGAACGGCAGCTTCTCGAGCACCACCGACGCAGTCCACTTGCGTCCATGCCAGTAATCGAGCAACAACAGCACAAAGGGCAGCGGCACGGCCATTGCCTTGGAAAGACACGAGGCAACGAAGGACGCAAAGACCAGCGCCAGATGCAGGTATGACGATGAATTCAAGTACTTCTGATAGGCGATCATCGCAAGCAGGAAGAAGAACGCATAGAGCACGTCCTTGCGCTCGGCTATCCATGCCACACTCTCAACATGCATGGGATGAATCCCGAACCACAAGCCCGCAAGACCCGCCACGACAGTTGATTTATTTGTAAGTCTGTAGATGAACCAGAATACCAGCAGTGAGTTCACGACATGAAACAGCAGATTCGTAAGCCCAAACGCTCGGGCATCCAAACCGAACATCTTGTGCGAGAGCGCCAGCGACAGCACCGTCAGCGGATGATAGTTCAGTCCAACGGCTGAGGTGGTCTTGAACATTTCTTCCAGACGGAACTCCAGCACAAGGGGCTGCCCGGTTACGTAGCCATTATCGTCGTAATTGGTGAACTGCTTCTCCGCATCAAACAGCGGAAGGTAGGCGATCACCGTAGCCAGAGCGATCACCACGATTGGTATCCACAACGGTATGCGGCGCTCTGCCGGTGCCGATACCGGCGCATCCTTTCGCGCCGTCTGTTCGGACGATGGTACTCGTTTCTTCTTCATCAATGCTCCTGCAGCCTTCAGTAAATTATTTGCCGGCGGCGTTTGCGATCTCGAGATTCCGTCGCGCCTGCTCGTTGTTCGGCTCCAACTCCAATGTGCGCTGGAAGTACTGACGCGCCTGGGCATGGTTGCCGAGCTGACCGTTGATGACTCCCATGAGGAGCAGATACTGGGTGTTGTTGGCGGCAGCAGATGCCATGGACGACCCGAGCTCAAGAGCTTCATTATATCTGTTGGCGCGGAATAGTTCACCAAGCAGCATGATCGAAACGCCCACCTCGTTCTGGGTCATCGATCGCGCCATCGTGTAGTCCATGATCGCCGAGTCGATCTTACCAGCAGCCGAATAGCAGGAGGCGCGGGCCATAATCACCTGAATGTCCGGTCCGCCAAGCTGCAGTGCCTTGGTAAGACGGGGAATGGCCTCCTCAGTCCGACGCATGTTGATCAGTAGCTTGCCATATCCCTTGTACGTGTATGACTTATCCGTTCCGATGCTCTCGAGAAACGCATAGTCCTGCTCGGCCTTAGCATAGTTCTTCCGGTCCATGTTATACACGGCCCGGTTGTTGTAGGCGTGATTGATAGACCGATTACCGAACTGCGCTATCACGTCATCCCAGAGCCGTCCGGAGTTCTGCCATACTTCCGCGCGGGCCGTGCTGATGAGCCCCATACCAATGCTGATCACACCGATCACCGCAAGTGCTGGATAGGGGGCTTTGCGGCGTCCGGTCGCACGGTCCAGCAGTGCACCGAGGATCATGAAGAATCCCAGGTATGGCACATAGGTATAGCGGTCGGCAATAACGGCTCCGCCAACGGAGATAAACTGCAGGACGATAGAAATGGTCACCAGGAAGAACGCCGTGCCAAAGAACAGGACCTCGGTGAATTCGTTCCGACGCTTGATGTAGAGCCAGATCACGGCACCGAGGGCGGCAAACACCACTGCGGCATACGCGTACACAATCGACTCGGGGTTGCCGTTGGTGCTCGGATACGGATAGAACGCCGAGAGGTTGATCGGCACAAAGAGCTTGATACAATACTGCATCACGCCATAGCCGGCAAAGAGGATGCGTTCACCGAGTGTGAAGTAGGTCGTGTCAACCAGTCCCCCACTCTCCGAACTCTGCACCTTCAGCGTCAGCAGACCAAAGATGACGGACACCACGAAGAACGGAAGCTTCTCAAGGGCGGACCGACCGCTAAACCGACGGTGTTCCCACAGGTCGATCAGCACCAACACAACCGGTAGCGTAACGGCCATGGGCTTGGCAAAGCACGAGGCAACAAACCAGGCGAATGCCGCTGCCAGCCATGCCAGCGAGCCCCCTCGCACATATCGCAGATAACTGATCAGCGAGCCCAGAAACAGCGCCGTGTAGAGCACGTCTTTGCGCTCGGCCACCCACGCAACACTCTCCACGTGCATGGGGTGCAGACCGAACAATGCCGAGCACAGAGCTGCCATTACAAGATTGCCGCGAGAGAGCCCCATGATCAGCACGAAGACCAGCACGGTGTTGAGCAGATGCAATGCAAGCGTTGTCTGCATGTAAGCTGCCATGCTTCCGTTGCCACGCTTGGTATCCACGGCCAGACTCAGCATCGTTAGCGGATGGTAGTTAGCAGCCACCCGCGATTCCGTATCGAACATCTTCTTGATGTTGGCCCCGTCGAGTGATTGGACAAGGGGCTGGCGGACCACGTAGGTCTCATCGTCCCAGTTGGTAAACTCTTTTGCGGAGTCGAACACCGGAAGGTATGCCACGGCCGTCAGCACCACGATGATCGTTGGCACCAGCCACCTCAGCAGGCGATTCGAGTCGGACGTGGGCTCTGCTGCAGGTCCGGCCACGTCGGCGGTGCGATTGCGCTTCTTTTTCATGGTAGTCTGTGAAGATGATATCAAGCCCCCTCAGGAGCGAATCCCCATCCTTGGCCATGTTGGCCATGTTGGCGTGGACGCAAAATAGGCCATCATGGCGGTACGGACATTCCGAGTTGCCGCGCTCGGTCGGCCGCAGACTGGGCCTGTGCCAACTGTCCGCCGTTGCGCAAGGCAATGGACAAATTGAACCACGCGCTGGCATCATCAGCGCGGATAGTGGTACTCCTGCGCAACGGGTCGATGGCCTCGGTAGAACGTGCCAGATTCACCAGCGCCGTGCCCCGCAGAAAGTATCCGTCAAACCCATTCGGATACTCGCGAATGACCTGCTCGGACCATGACAGAGATTCCTGAAAACGTCCCAGCATCAGATTTGTGCGGGCAAGTCCGGCGATCGTTTCATAGCGCTGATCAGCATCGACGTTGCGCTCCAGGGCGTCACGGTAGTCGTCCAAGGCCTGCTGCGGCATGGAAACCCGCAGATGCGCAACGGCCCGGTTGTAGTAGAGCGAGGCGTGCGATGGCTGCTGTGCAATGGCGGCATCAAGCGCGGCTATGGCCTTGCCGTATTCCCCTAGCTGACCATAGATAACGCCGAGCAGCTGGTAGTACTTCCACCCTTTGGCACGTGCCCGAGCCACGACCCGCAGATCCTCCAATGCACGGTCAATGCGTCCCTGTCGGTAATAATTCATCGCACGCGCACCGTATGCCGCCGGCACACCCGCCTGCCGAACACCCGTGGCGGAGAACTCGTACGGGTAGATTGCAATGACGTTCGTCCAGAGCGTTTCCGAATTCTTCCACACACGCGTCTGACGAAATGTTTGTACGCAAAACAGAACGCTCAACGCTGTACACAGCACAAGGCCCACTGTTCGATTGCGCTGCAAGAGCCATGCAAGGCCGCTGGCAAGCACAAATAGACTGCCGATGTAGGACACGTATGAATACCTATCGGCCATCACTACCTGACCCACCGAGAGAAGCTGCAACACCAGCACCACGAACAGCGCATAGAATCCCATGCCGAACAGGAAGACTCGCCGGACCTGCTCGCGACCTCGAAGCGCAACGATCGGACCGACCACCATCGCGGCAGCTACGATGGGCATGGCGTAGTACCACATCGGCAACGCGCCGGATGTGGCCGTGGCCGGATAGGGATAATAGGCCGACAGGTTAATGGGCACAAGCATCTTGACCCAGTACATCACAAAACCATAGCCGGCATAGACGATCCGCTGCACAAGCGTCAGGGTCTCAAAGCTGGAGATCGCCCCCTGCTGCTGATCGATTGCCGTGAGTCCTATCCACACGGCCACCAGCGCAAACGGGAGCTTTTCGAGGATCGACGTTCGACTTATGGGCCGACGAAACCAATAGTCGAGCAACACCATGGCCCCCACCATCGGCACGGCCATGGCCTTGGACAGGCATGACGCCACAAAGGCAGCAAAGGCCAGCACCAGTATGACAAGGCTGTTGGTGTTGATGTATCGCACATAGGCCAGCATGCTGCAGAGGAGAAACAGCGCATAGAGCACATCCTTGCGCTCGGATATCCATGCAACGCTTTCAACGTGCATCGGGTGGATCCCGAACCACAGCGCCGTGAGAGTGCCGACAACGGTCTTCCCCTCCGTCAGCCGCAGCACAAGCAAAAACACCAGTACCGTGTTGATGAGATGAAGCAGAACGTTCATTCCGGCCTGCGCGCGCGCAGACGGGCCAAAGACCTCGCGAACAAGTGCCAGCGACAGCATCGTTAGCGGATGATAGTTGGCGGCCACGCCGTTGTTGGTGTCAAACATGGCCGCAACGGTTTCCTGGCTCAGGGAGCTGACAAGGGGCTGATCGACAACATAGATCTCATCGTCCCAGTTGGTGTACTCCTTGCCCGAGTCGAACACCGGCACGTACACCAGCGTTGTGATGCCCACGAGCATGGCGATGATCAGCGCAACAGCGGTGCGCGTTTGCGGCAGCTTCTTCTCCATACACTCATTCAGAGCGTGGTCCTGGGTAGTACGTCCGATACCATTCGGCAAACGCCATCACTCCTGCTTCGACAGAGGTCGACGGCGTAAAGCCGGTCAGCTCCCACAGCTCCGAGGAATCAGCCCATGTGGATACGACGTCTCCCGGCTGCATCGGAGCATGCGTGATCACGGCCGGCGTGCCAAGAGTCCGCTCGAGCACCCGAACAAAGTCCATGAGGTTCACCGGCGAGTTATTACCGATGTTTAGTATGCGATGCCGAGCCCCCTTTTGCTCTACAGGGGGCTTGTCGATCAAGCGCACAATGCCCTCAACGATGTCGTCCACGTAGGTGAAGTCCCGACTCATCTCGCCATCGTTGTACACGGTTATCGGACGTCCGGCCAGGATATCCCGGGTAAAGCTGAAGTACGCCATGTCCGGACGTCCCCACGGACCATACACGGTAAAGAACCGAAGTCCGGTCGATGGCACGCCATACAGGTGACTGTAACAGTAGGCCATCAGCTCGTTGCTGCGCTTAGTGGCCGCGTACAGGCTTACCGGCGCGTCGGCCGCTGCATCGGTACGAAACGGCACGTCATCGGAATTGCCATACACGGAGCTGCTGCTGGCATAGATCAGATGCGTAGGGGGCTTGTGGCGGCACGCTTCCAGGATGGTGAACGTGCCCACAAGGTTCGACTGGATGTAGGCTTCGGGGTTCTCGATGCTGTAGCGCACGCCGGCCTGCGCCGCAAGGTGTATCACAACATCGAAGTCGTGCGCTGCAAAGACGGCATCAACGGCAGACTTGTCGGCAAGGTCAGCCCGATAAAACGTCACCGATGACCCAAGCTCGGCCAACCGGGCATGCTTGAGCGACGGGTCGTAGTAATCGTTGAGATTGTCGAGGCCAACAACGCGAGCCCCCTGCCGCACAAGACGTCGAGCAAGGTGGAAGCCAATGAATCCGGCCATGCCGGTGATCAGTACCGTCGGCGTTGGTGCATGCATACGTTGGCGGCAAATCTACCATCGCGGCGCGTTCATCCGTTATGTTTGCCCCATGTCCACACCGCTTCAGAACGGTCACGGGGCCCACCTTGCGGGGTCGCGCCGAGCCTCGATCCTGGCCACCATCGCCGTTGCGGTCGTCTCGGTGCTAGTGTATGGGCAGACGCTGTGGTTTTCCATCGACAAGTTTGACGAGGATGTGATCCTCGGCGCAAACCTCGAGTATTTGTCCAAGCGCGCCACTGCTTTCGATGTGCTCAGCCGCGATGCGTTCTTCAACGAGCAGGGCGGCTCCTTCTACCGTCCGCTGCAGAACCTTTCGTACCTGCTTGATGCCCGCCTTGGCAACGGCAAGGCCAGAGCCTTCTACGTCACCAATGTTCTACTGCACGCGCTGGCATCCTGCCTTGTGCTGCATCTGCTGCGTCGCCGCGTGCATCGCAACGCCATAGCGTTTCCCCTGGCACTGCTCTTCTGCGTCAACCCCCTGTTTGCGCACGCCATTGCGTGGACGCCTGGACGGGGGGATCTGCTGGTGACGGTGTTTTCGCTTGTGGCCGTGTTGTCTCTGGATACGGCCCTAACCACCGGACGTCGGCGATGGCTTGTGGTGATGTTCATCGCAACGCTGCTGGCGGTGATGTCCAAGGAAACCGGGGCCGCGCTGATATTTCTTCTGACGCCTGCGGCGTGGGGGATGCTTCGCGTGGGGGACGGCTTCGCCGTGGGGGACGGCTTCGCCGTGGGGGACGCTTCGCGTGGGGGACGCTTCGCGTCCATCCTTGCCCCGGTGATCTCGACGGCGATCTTGCTGATCCTTCGGCACAACGTTCTTTCGAGTGCCACTGCAGAACAGCAGTTCTCTGCTGCCAACCTCATCTCGAACCTGCGGGTGTTTCCCGAGTTCGTGGCCAAGTTCTTTGTGCCCACGTTGCTTCAGCCCCTTGCCGGATATACTCTCACAGCAACGGTCACGGGGCTTGCCCTGCTTGTAGTGCTGGCGTGGGTGGCGTGGCTGGCGTTGCGCAGGGCAAGCAAGGGCCAGCGCTGGACGGTGCTGTACGGACTTCTCTGGTTTGTGGTCTTCATCGTGCCCGGGGCCATGTTCACCCACTCCTCCGGGAGCGTGGCCTACGACTATCTCGAGCACCGGGCCTATGCCCCGTCGGTTGGCATTGTGCTTGTGCTTGCCACCCTGCTCACGCGCCTGCCACGTCTGCATCCGCGCGTGCTCTTAGCAGCTACGTCTGCCGGCGTCATCATCTATGGGGCATTTACCCTTCAGCACGTTTCCGAGTATCGCACGGCGAGGAGCTTTTACGAGATGGCCGTCAGAGCCAACCCCGCATCGGGTTTTGCCCGCACGGCGCGTGCGCAGCTACGGGCGCATACTGGAGACCAGCAGGGGGCTCTTCGAGATTTACAGGACGTGATCTTGGCGTATCCGCGATTTGCGCTAGCGCATGCCGCACTGGGCGAGTTCTACCTCAAGACCGAGCGTCCGGCCGATGCGATCGCGCCTCTGCGAACAGCTTTCTCCATCGACACGAGCGCAACGCTGTATGCCGCCTCGCTCGGCAAGGCCTATCGTCGAGTGCGCAAGGTGGACAGTGCCTATGTCTGGTACGAGGTTGTGTACCGGCGTGACCCGAGCAACTTTGATGCTGCGCTGAACCTTGGCTCCATCGACGCCTACCGTGGCAACTGGCCGCGTGCGCTGAGCATGCTCACGCGGGCTACCGAGCTGAACCAGGAAAGCCCCGTGGCATGGTTCAACCTCGGCATAGCCCATCAGCAGCTCGGCTCTGCCGACCAGGCCTGTACTTGCTGGCGTCGGGCTGCGGCACTGGGCAGCGCTCCGGCCGCGGAGTACCTCGAGCGCAATTGCGGCACCACCGCTCTTCAGCGCTAGAAGCAGGCCCAACATTCCGCTAACTTTGCCGCGTGGGAACATCTAAGAAGTCTTTGGCTGCTGCATCGGCGCGACGCAAAGTTGTGACCGGTCCGGTGGCATACGCGGTGATCGCCATTCTGGCTGCGGTCATATACTGGCAAGCACCATCGTTTACACTCGACAAGTTCGACGAGGACATCATCCTGCAGGAGAACATGTCCTACCTTGTGCATACAGCCAAGGCATCCGAGGTGGTGCGTCGCGACGCGTTCTTCCGCACTCCCGGCGTGATGTTCTACCGTCCGGTGCAGAACCTGTCCTACCTGCTCGATGCCCGCATCGGACGTGGCAAGGCAACGCCGTTCTACATCACCAACATCCTGCTGCACGTGCTGGCCTCGTGCCTGGTGCTAGCCATGCTGCGCCGGTTCATCGGCAACGATGTGGCATCGTCGCTAACAGCCGCCTTCTTCGCCGTTAACCCCTTATTTGTGCAGGCCGTGGCGTGGACGCCCGGGCGGGGCGATTTGCTCATGACCATCTTCGCCATGGCGGCCCTTTTGTCGATGCACAGGTACATGCGAAGTGGGTCTGCCCTGTGGCTTACCGTCATGGGTGTGAGCACCCTGCTTACGGCTCTGTCCAAGGAAACCGGCATCGTTATGGCGGCACTTCTGCCCGCCTCTTGGCTTCTGCTGGGTCAGCCCGAAGGGGGCTCTGACCGACGTCGACTCCTGCTTGCCAGCGTCGTTGGCGTCCTTGCCAGCGCGATGCTTCTGGCACTGCGGGCGGTGTTCGTTACTGCTCCGCCCCCTCGCAACGACTTTGATCCAATGAATCTTGTGACGAACCTGCCGGTCTTTCTCGAGATCGTCGGCAAGCTCGTTTCCCCTTGGCTGCTGCAGCCCATGGCCGGCTACACGCTTGTGGCAAGCCTGTTGGGTGTGGTGGTGCTGGGCCTGCTTGTGTGGCGCACGGCGGTGGGTAGCCCCACAACGTCGCGCAAGGTGGTGATGTTCGGACTGCTCTGGTATGTGGCATTTCTGCTGCCGGGGGCAATGTACACGCACCGATTTGGCGATGCCGCTTACGGATATCTCGAGCACCGCGGCTATGCCGCGGCAGTGGGGGTGATGCTGCTGATGTCAGCCGCGCTTGGTCCGCTCGTGGCATCGGTATCGCGTCGCACACTTATGCTGTCTGCCTCGGCGGTCATCCTCGTGATGACTGCCGCCGGTATGGTGCACGTGGCCCACTTCGCCTCGGCGCGCACGTTCTATGACCGCTCGGTGCAGGCCAATCCCCACTCGGCCCTTGCGCGTTCCAACCGCGGTCAGCTGCGTCTTACATCCGGTGACACCACAGGGGCTATCAGCGACTACATAGAGGCCATTGCCGCGTATCCGCGATTTGTTGTCCCGCACGTTACGCTTGGACTTGTGTATCTCAACCAGCACCGTGTGGACAGCGCCATTGCGCATTTCCGCACGTCGTATGAGATAGACCCATCGATCCCGCGTGTGCCCTTGTTCCTCGGCAACGCCTATGCCGAACTCAACAACCTGGACAGTGCCAGACACTGGTACACCGTGATGATCGGCATGGACGCATCCAATCAGGACGCAGTCCTGAACCTCGGCGTCGTGGACGCTCGCGCCGGCAACTGGCTGTCGGCTCGCAATCATTTCACTCGGGCCATCGAGATCAATCCTTCGTCGGA
>VEQR01000121.1 GCA_018883125.1 Candidatus Kapaibacterium sp. | reverse complement strand
ACACGTGCTGGAACAGAATCGGCTGTCCGCCACCAAAGTACTTCGAGCTCGTAACGAGATTGTCTGGCAGGAAGAAGCTGGTGTGCAGGAAGTTGTCCATGAACAGCATGGCCAAGCCTGCTGCAAGAACGGGTGTACCGAGAGTGACGAGGATAGCCGTGATGAACAGTGCCCACACCGTAAGCGGCATGTCAAAAAGCTTCATGCCCTTGGCACGCTTGTTCAGAACAGTGGTGACGTAGTTGACCGCACCCATGATCGACGAAAAGCCGACCAGGAACACGCTGATGAGCCAGAGGGTCTGGCCGCTAATGGTGAACTTCTCAAGTCCTGTCATGGCCGAAAGGGGCGGATACGAGGTCCACCCCGCTGCCGCATACCCCGTTTCGGTAAAGAAACCCGCCAACATGATAAGACCGGCAGGTGGAACCAGCCAGAACGACCACATATTCAGTCGCGGCAAAGCCATATCGTCGGTGCCGATCATCAGCGGAATACAGAAGTTTCCGAACATACCGGCAGCAAATGGGATGATCACGAAGAAGATCATGATCGACCCGTGCATCGTCAGAAGCTGGGTGTAGAATTCCGGCGTGATGATTCCGCTACCGGGCTCGGTCACCCAAGTCGAGGGCAGGATGGATCCGATCACCGGAACAGGCTGTCCGGGATAAGCAAGCTGCCAGCGGATGAAGAGCGCAAAAGCACCGCCGACAAACAGGAAGAACAGTGATGACAGCATGAACTGCTTGGCAATCACCTTGTGGTCGGTCGAAAACACGTACTTGCGGTACCATGGCAGGTCATGATGATGCTCATGAGCATGTTCATCGTGGGCGTGTGCAGCGGTTTTCTCAATCGTTGCTGTACTCATGTGGTAAGGTCTCCTGTATCCGGATTACTTGGTGAGTGAAGCGACCGTGGCAGTATCAGCCGCGGGCGCAACGGCAGGTTGAGGCGAACGTGCAGCAATTGCCTCGGCAACTTTCTTGTCCACCCATGCATCATAGGCGGACTTGCTCAGGACTTCATATTCGGCCCGCATGGAATAATGGCCTCCGCCACAGAGCTCTGCGCATGCCAATTCATATTTGCCGGTCTTGAAGATGTTGTACCAGATGTTCATCCACGTGCCGGGAACAACGTCCTGCTTCACACGCGCATGTGGCAGGAAGAAGCTATGAAGCACATCCTGCGAAGAACCATGCATCACAACGTTGGCGTTCACCGGAACACGGAACTGGTTTTCCGTGGTGAAATCATCCATGCTACGGGCATCCGTCGAATCAATGCCGAACGGATTCAGGGCTGTGATGAGCTTGCGGCAGTTATCGCGATCCGTGTACGCATTACGTCCGAACTCACCGTCGGCTCCCGGATACAAGAACTGCCATCCGAATTGCTTGCCCATGACCAGTACTTGCACGTCGGCCTTGGGAAGTCTCGATGAGTACTTCGTCTTCTCCCAGATGTCGTCTGAGTAGAGACCAATCGCAGCAAACAGGATGGTTGGGAGAATCGTCCAGGTTAACTCAACCATGTTATTGCCGTGGTAGTTGTATCCGCGGCGATTACGATCATAGCGGTACTTCACAAGGAAGAATCCCATGATACCAAACGTCAGGAAGAAAATGCCGACGCTGATCCAGTAGATGATGGCAAACAGGCTATCGAGCTCGCCACCAAAGGTTGACGTGTTCTCTGGGAACCACGGCAACATGTCAAAGTAGGACAGAATGCGATCCATGCGAATCAGACTCCTGGTGATAATGTTTCGTGGTGGTGATTACGGAAGCTCGGCTTCCGTGTAAGGTACCGTACGGGAAGCTGTCTCCTCGCGGACGGCTTTCACTTCGTCTGGCGTTACGGCTGCTCCGGCATTACCGAAGGAGCTCCGCACGAAAGTGAGGACATCTGCGATCTCTTGGTCACTCAACTGGTCCTTCCATGCGGCCATTTGACCATTGATCTGCACACCATTGCGCTCGATAGGGCCGCGGAAGCCATGCAGCACGATTCCGATCGGCTTACGGGCATCGCCCTGCGCGATGGCCGAACCAGCAAGGGGCGGAATGTTGTTGCCAGGCACGCCTTTGCCGCTGCCGAGATGACAGGCGGCGCAAATCCTACCATAAATGGCCTTGCCCGGACCACCGGTCTCGCCCGCCGCTGCGGTCTCGGCGGCCGCGGCGTTCGGGTCTACCCACGCCGGATCATCACCGTATGATGTGAACAGGCCGCGCACATTGCAGCCGGAGAGCGTTGTGATGCCCACAAGGGCAAGCACAACGACAAATGAACGGGTCATCAACATCTGCATTGGAACAGACCTCAGTTGGATGAAGGGTCGACTGCCAAACGGCCGTGAAATTACGAGCCGGAGGCCATGTGAAAAAGTGTCGGGGTTGATGTGCACTTCTTTTTTATGTGAATTGATGCCGACCAGCGGGTCAAGCATCTTGCCAGACCTGCACTCATTGCTCCGAATGGTCCGCTTGAAACCACCGAACGGTTTGGTGAATTCCCTGCTCCAGCTCAATGAGCGGCCTCCAACCGGTGATACCGCTGAATGCTTCATACGATCCACGCGTGCGCGCCGGGTCACCCGGCTTGGCAGGGCCATGATGAACCTCAAAATTTTGCCCCAAGGCGCTGCGAAGGGCCCGGACAACATCATTGACACTGGCTGCGCTGTTGCAGCAGATGTGATACGTTCCCTGCACCCTGTGTTCAAGTGCAGCAATGTTAGCCGCGGCCACGTCGTGAACGTGGATATAGTCTCGCTCCTGAGTCCCATCACCATGGATGGTTGGAATAGCCCCCTGCATGAACTTTTCCAGAAAGATGGCAATCACGCCGCTCTCGCCGTGGGGGTTCTGACGTGGACCGTAGACATTGGTATAACGAAGCGTGGTGATGCTCATCCCGTGCGTGATCCGCTCGTAGTCGGCATAGAGTTCCATTGATCTCTTAGACACTCCGTAGGGGGCGATGGGGCGAACCGGATGGTCTTCCGCAGCCGGCATGTGAATGAACTCACCAAGCACGGCGGTGGTGGAGGCAAGGATCACGTGAGACACGCCGGAACGGCGTGCCGCTTCGAGAAGTCGAAGTGACCCCAGGACGTTGATGGTGGCGTCGTGCACGGGTTTATCCACGCTTACCCGCAACTCCATGTGTGCCGCATGATGATTGACGACATCAAACTTCTCGGAGATGACAAAGTCAGCAAAGGCATCGTCGGTGATGGACATCTCAACGAACCGCGCTCCATCCGGGATGTTCTTGCGATATCCCATGGAAAGGTCATCGACGATCACGACCTCGTGTCCGGCACCGAGATAGGCTTCGGCAACATGCGAGGCGATAAATCCGGCACCTCCCGTAACAAGAATCTTCACAGTGCCCTCTTGGCAATATCGGAGCGATGGACCTTGGTGTCGTAGCTGATCTTTTCGCATGCGGCGTAAGAGCGGGCAACGGCCTGGGCAAGCGTGTCCCCTATTGCCGTTACTCCTAGCACACGTCCACCGTTGGTCACAAGCGTGTCATCTTTCATGCGCGTGCCGGCATGGTAGACCGTAACGTACGGGTCGGCCTCTGCTTCATCGATACCGGTAATGGGTAGCCCCTTTTCAAATGCATCTGGATAGCCGCGTGAGGCGAGAACAACATTGCACGCGAAGCCCACGTGCGTTGAACGGATCGTGGCGGCATCGATCGATCCTCGTGCTGCCGATGCGAACAGAGCGGCCACGTCGGCATCGAGTACGCTCATGACGGCTTGCGTTTCGGGATCGCCGAAACGCACGTTGAACTCCACAACATTGACGTCTTCCCCATCGATCATGAGTCCGCAGAATAAGCACCCAATAAATGGCATCCCTTCCGCAGCCATGCCATCGATGACGCGGCGAATGATTTTCTCGGAGACCGACTCCATCACCGACGGCGTGACGATCGGTGCCGGTGCGTAAGCCCCCATGCCACCGGTGTTCTTCCCAGTGTCTCCGTCGCCAATCCTCTTATGATCCTGCGCAGGAGCAAGCACAACAAAGTCACGACCATCACACAGTGCAAACACGCTGGCTTCTGCGCCGTTGAGAAATCCTTCAATTACAACACCATCGTTGCCGAACGCCCCCTTGTACATAATGTCCACAGCCTCCAGTGCCTGCTCATGGGTAGTTGCCACAACCACCCCTTTGCCGGCAGCAAGCCCGTCGTACTTTATCACCACCGGCAGGTTGTGAGCTTCGACGTAGCCGCGTGCCTCATCGTGATGAGAGGCATCAAAGCGTCGATACGGGGCCGTCGGCACATGATGCCGACGCATGAAGTCCTTGGAAAAGCCCTTTGATGTCTCAAGCTGCGCCGCAGCCTGAGATGGACCAAACACGTCGATGTTCTCGGCCCGCAATGAATCGGCCAGTCCTTCGGCAAGGGGCTGCTCAGGTCCTATCACCACCAGCGTCACATCATTCCTCAGACAGAACTTCTCTACCGCCACGTGGTCAGCCACGTTCAACGGTACACATTCCACCTCACGCGCAATGCCCGGATTCCCTGGTGCAACCCAAAGCTTTTCACACGACTCCGATGCGGCAAGTGCCTTAGCCAGCGCATGCTCACGTCCACCCGAACCGATCAGTAGTATTCGTTCCATAGTGTGCGAAGATAGGCCGAGGAGGATGACTGATTACTGATTACTAATTACTGATTACTGATTACTGATTACTGATTACTGATTACTGATTACTGATTACTGATTACTGATTACTGATTACTGATTACTGATTACTGATTACTGCCTAACGGCATTAGCTAACTTTGCTGTCCCGCTTTCCCCTTCGCTTCGCTCTGGGGTTCGGCGGGAACAACAATAACCGCAACAGCAACCAACAATCAGTCATCAGTCATCAGTCATCAGTCATCAGTCATCAGTCATCAGTCATCAATAACCTGCTAATGCTTATTCTCTGGGACATTGACGGAACGCTGCTGCGCACAACACAGGGCATTGGACGTGAGATGTACATCCGGGCATTTCGCTCTGTGCTCAACACCGATGTGTCCGCTGCCGTTGCATCAATGTCGTTTGCTGGACGTACGGACCGTAGTCTGGTGCACGAGATCGGTGCAGCCGTGGGACACTCGACCAACGATGTCGAAGCGGCTTGGCCGGAGAT
>VEQR01000037.1 GCA_018883125.1 Candidatus Kapaibacterium sp. | reverse complement strand
ACTTGTCTCTCGGTCGAGACTTCGTCTCGCCCCTACGGTCACTTGTCTCTCGGTCGAGACTTCGTCTCGCCCCTACGGTCACTTGTCTCTCGGTCGAGACTTCGTCTCGCCCCTACGGTCACTTGTCTCTCGGTCGAGACTTCGTCTCGCCCCTACGGTCACTTGTCACTCGTCACTCGTTAAGACGGGCTCAATGCGAGGCCATCACTAGGCGCATCGTCAAGGTTGGGCTTTGGTTTTTCTGGAGCGGCCGCCTTGATCTTTTCGCGGAATGCTTCCACGTCCTTGATCATGGGGCGAAGCGTTTCGCCCTTGATCAGCATATCGAGCTCCTCAGCGTCGAGTGTTTCCCGCTCAATGAGTGCCTTTGAGCAGCGGTGCAGCAGATCAAGGTTGTCCTTCATCAGCTGTTCCGCCTTTGACTCGGCGCTGATGATGATGCGGCGAACTTCACCATCGATCGACCTGGCAGTTTCTTCCGAGTGGTCACGGGGCTGTGAGATCTCCCGTCCGAGAAAGACCTCGTCTTGATGACTTGCATACCGCACTGGCCCGATCACGTCGCTCATACCGAACTCGCAGACCATTCGCTTTGTGATTGCCGTTGCACGCTCAAGGTCATTCGATGCGCCGGTGTTGAGTTGGTTAAACACAACCTTTTCTGCCGCGCGTCCGGCCAGAAGCGTAACAAGGCGCGTTTCGAGCTGATCACGACTCATTGTGTGCATTTCTTCGTTCGGCAGGTATGACGTTACGCCCAAGGCACGACCACGCGGAATGATCGTAACCTTATGAACCTGATCTCCGTGAGGAAGGAGCTTGCCGGCAAGGGCATGGCCGATCTCGTGATATGCGGTGGTTTCCTTTTCGCGCTCACTCATCACCATCGACTTGCGTTCAACGCCCATCAGCACCTTGTCCTTGGCGTTCTCGAAGTCGTACATCGCAACTTCCGTGCTGTTGCGTCGAGCAGCAAGCAGGGCGGCTTCATTCACAAGGTTTGCAAGATCTGCGCCACTCATTCCTGGTGTGCCCCGGGCGATAACCTCAAGGTTAACGTCTTTTGCCATAGGAACGCGGCGCGTATGGACCTTCAGGATACCCTCGCGACCATGCACGTCCGGACGGTCCACCACGACCTGACGGTCAAAGCGGCCCGGACGCAGCAGAGCTGGATCAAGCACATCTGGACGATTGGTAGCGGCCACAATGATGATGCCGGAGTTCTGCTCGAAGCCGTCCATTTCTACCAGCAGCTGATTCAGCGTTTGTTCGCGCTCATCGTGCCCGCCCCCTAATCCGGCACCGCGGTGACGTCCCACGGCATCTATCTCGTCGATGAATACGATGCACGGAGCCTGCTTCTTGGCGTTCTCAAAAAGATCGCGCACGCGGCTGGCACCAACGCCAACGAACATTTCAACAAAGTCAGCACCGGAGATCGTAAAGAACGGTACGCCGGCCTCTCCGGCAACAGCGCGAGCAAGTAGGGTCTTGCCCGTGCCCGGAGGACCGAGCAGGAGCACGCCGCGTGGGATCTTGCCACCCAGACGTGTGAAGCGACCTGGGTCGCGAAGAAACTCCACGATCTCCTTCAGTTCTTCCTTCGCTTCGTCGGCACCGGCAACGTCGGCAAACGTTACCTGAAGCTGTCCTTCGGTGAGCATGCGAGCACGGCTGCGTCCGAACGAGAAGATGTTCCTTCCACCGTTCATTCCGCCCCCTTGCATGCGGCGCGTCACGAACAGGAAGGCAACAAAAAGCAGAACCCACGGGAGAAACTGCACAAGCGACATCCACCATGGGGCGTCGCCATCTTCATATTTCCACGAAATGCCGTGAGTGGCCCAAAACTCTTCCGTGGCTGAGTCAATCACGCCAAGTTTCGTCTGGAATACATCACCAGAATCAAGGGTGAGTTTGCCGCTCGGCAGGTGACCACGGTCCACCGATACGCGGCGGTTTAGCTCTCCGCGGAACTCATAGTCGTTGAGCTGGGTCTTAACGATCGTCGCACGAACGACGAATCCTTTGGTAACAAAACTCTTGTACTCGCTGTAGGTAAGGGGCTGCACAGTGCGCTCGCCCTTCTGCATCAGAATGCCTACCATGACCAGGGACACAAGAATTCCAAGCCAAACGAGGACGTTCCGAAGAACGCGCGATACAGACATATCGTTGTCGTCGTCCGAATCGCGTTTCGGACGTTGCTGTCGAGGGGTATTTCCGTTCATGGGCGCAATGACGTGTTCAAAGGGATTTTCATGCCAGCGGGGTTTCATCTAAAACCCAGATACCGTCGAGATGTCGACCATACTCGGCGTAATCCAGTCCGTATCCAACAACAAACTCTGGTCCGATAGTTCTGCCGAGGTAATCAATGGCTACCAATTCCTGGTGCATGGCCGGCTTGCTCAGCAGGGCCGCTACGGTCAGGCTCTTAGGCTGCAGAATACTAAGGTGTTTGCGGAGTTCCGTTATTGTTGTGCCGGAATCAACGATGTCCTCGATGATCAGCACATTTCTCTCGGTAGCGTCGGTAAAGAGCCCCTCCAGGGTAATGCTACCGGAAGACTTCATGCCCGTTCCGTAGCTCGATGCCCGGGTGAACTCCATTCGCACGGGCATGTGAAGCCGGCGCACAAGGTCAGAAGCGAAGATCACCGAGCCCTTCAGGATAACAAGCACCGTGAGCTCCTCGCCGGCAAAGTCGGCATTGATCCGCTCAGCGATGGATGTAACCATCTCGGAGATCTCCGCGGAGCCGATAAAGGGGCGAAAAACGCGGTCGTTAACAAGCAGTCGAGCTTCGTCGTGGGACATAGTGCGTTGTGAATGTCTGAAAACCGATGGGGGAGTTGCGACGGACTCAATCCATCCAGCACTGAAGATACCGAACGGTATCGCTCGAGCATCTGGCACGGTCAGCCTGACGTACTCCACAGACCCACAAGATACCCTGTTCGTCGGCAAGAACATGGACTGAAGATCGACTGCTATGATCGATCTTTGCATCTGTCAGGACGTCGCTGACCAATTTCGATCCGCCAACGCCTCCGAGGTGAATCCGGTCTCCGCTCTGCCATGGACGGCAATGAATCGTACCGACCACCTTGTCCACATCAATGGTGATGGCTGATCCAGGAGACATTGCAGATCGCTGATGCTGATCATCAACAAGCCGTATGCTCATTGCCTGTGGGCCTGCCGTATAAGTACCGTCGGCAATGCTGACCTCGAACTCCGACCCAATGGACGCGGTTGTAGCGGTGTTTGAGATTGCAATGAACCCCCGATCACGAGTGGCCATGCGGCCGCCAGAAAGGGAGGCAGCTGTTCCGACTTCGGCTTCGATCAGGCTGAAAAGTCTATCTCTATCGATGTGGCCGAGGCGAACCTCCTGAAGCAGGAGTTGATCAACAACAATCCGTGGATGCGTGGAAAGCGCGTCAAGATCGAGTCGCGCAAACTGGTTGTTCTGTGTGATAAGGTCACCGCGAATTGCGTCGGACATCGACTGCATCAGCGGAGTGACCTCGCCCATCGTGCGGGCAAAGCGACGAATGCCGTTGTCAACTCCCGGCCCCAAAACAGATCTCATCACTGGCAACAGCTCATGTCGAACACGGTTGCGAACGTAAACTGTATCCACATTCGAGCCATCGTCGACCCATTTGAGATTGTTCTCACGGGCATATCTCTCAATATCCACCCGGGAGACGTCGAGTAGGGGGCGAACAACTCTCACGTTGTCACCGAGTTGCCTCTCGTGCGGAATACCCGCCAGCGCCTGAACCGAACCGCCCCTTGCCAGGTGCATCAGAACCGTCTCGACGACATCATCAGCGGAATGGCCCGTGAGGACCGTTGCAGCCCCGATGAGCCGTGCTGTTTCGTCAAGAACGGCATACCGGAGGTTCCGGGCCGCGGCCTCGATGCCAGAGCCGTGTTCGGCTGCATAGCCCCGTACATAAACCCGACGGCAGTGAAACTCCGTATTGGCAGTACGGGCAAGCTGTTCAACAAATGCCGCGTCATTGGCAGACTCATCCCGCAGGCAATGGTCAACGTGGGCCACATGGATCGCGAGATCACGACTCTTTCGCACACTGCACAAAAGATGCAGCAGCGTTGTGCTGTCGACGCCGCCACTGACGGCAACAAGAACGCACTGATTGCGAAGATCAAATCGGTCCAATGCCACCGTGAATGCCGATTGGATCTCTGTCATCACTCCGCCACGGGGTCGAGCAGCGTTTCCAATTCGTCCGCATATCGCTGCATGCGTTCTTCGATCTCGCCATATGTCTCAAGTCGGACCACATCCTGCCGACACCAAGAGTTGTTGCGCAGGCCCTTCAGGTAGCCGCCGTAATGCTTGCGGAACTCGTGAATGGCTCGCTTTTCACTCTTGTTGTCGAGTTCCAGGCGCAGATGTTCCAGGCAGGTTTCCACACGTTCGCGCGGAGTCGTTGGCGTGTAGGATCCCGTTTCCAGGTATTGCTTCGCCAACTTGAAGATGAACGGGTGTCCGATGGCTGCACGGCCGATCATTACGGCATCAGCGCCGGTTTCATCAAAGGCTCGCTTGACGTCTTCCGGTGTCTTCACATCGCCGTTCACGATGATGGGAATTGACACTACTTCCTTGATGCGGGGGATCCACGACCAATCGGCTTCGCCGTCGTGCCCCATGTCCCGTGTACGGCAGTGAACGGTAAGTGCCTTCGCTCCGGCATCCTGGATTCTGCGAGCCACGTCGAGGATCACGATGTTGTCGCGTGACCAGCCGAGCCGGGTTTTCACCGTAACCGGCTTATCAACAGCATTCACGATCGAGCGGGTCAGGTGCTCCATCTGTTGCGGGTCTTTCAACAGAGCCGCCCCGGCATTGCGGACAACAACATTCTTTACCCAGCATCCGAAGTTGATATCGACAAACTCCGGGCCCGATTCTGCAGCCCTGCGGGCGGCATCAACCATGATCGATTCGTCACCTCCGAAGATCTGGATCGCTACCGGACGCTCGTCGTCGGCGAGTTTCAGCTTCTCCAGAGACCGCCGGGCATCACGCACCAAGCCATCACTGGATATGAATTCCGTGTAGACAATATCAGCCCCGTACCGCTTGCAAATGCGGCGGAAGGGCATATTTGTTACATCTTCCATCGGGGCCAACAAAATGCCCCGGTCCACAGAAACCGAGCCGATCTTCATTCCGCAAAACTACCATCTATTTGCCCGATGGGTCACTTGGCGATAATTATTGAATTCCGCTATCAAGCACGGGGCTTGTTTGGGCCGAATTTTCTGCGGATGTTAGCAAACCAGCGCGTCGGACAGGAAAATATCGATAGGGTATAATTCTTGTTTTGTCCAATGGTTATGGGTTCGTATTATAGCGAATGCATGTGGTGCGCACATTCGCGCAGCGCAGTGAATTCGTCGGAAAAGAAGCTGATCAACAACTTTACTCATTCAGGGAATAGGTCATGAAGAAACTCTGCCTCCTTGCGGCATTTGCCGCGCTCGTCGTCGGCGCACAGGCAGGCGATGGCGCCCGGGCACAGAATGTCACCCCTGGCATCGATACGATGCCACCGGTGATCACAGCCACGGCAGCGCCATGTGGTTGCCGTGAGTTCACGGTAACGGAAAATCGAAACATTCCTGATCCACCGACAACTCCGCCAAAGGAAAAGGATCAAGTTGAGACCGGTATTCAGCGTATCCGTCTCGCAGTCGATCCAGCTGCCGTGAACGTAGAACTGACGGACCTTACACCGGCGGTCTTCACCAAGGACAATCCAGTAAAGAGCGCAACGTTCCGCGTTTGCCTCAAGGATAAGTCAAAGCCAGGATCGTTCACTGTCGAAGCTTCGGACTGGAAAGCTCCTGCGGCTAACATTGCCAAGCAACTGTTCAACATCGCTGCTGCTACGCCAGCCATCTCGGTTACGTCGTTTGACTTTGGTAAGGTGAAGGTCGGTGAAGTTGGTCAGGGAGAAGTCACGATCACCAACAATGGTGATGGCCCGATGGTCCTTGATGCTATCAAGCTTAAGAATGGCTCGCGCGTAACGATCACCGCTGGCGGCACGCCCCCAGTAACGATCGCACCAAACGGCGGTACGCACAAGATTACGTTCACGTACACGCCTACGATCGCTTCGGAAAATGGTGATGATGATGAACTTAGCGTTGAAACCGCTTGCGGTAACGTTGCTGCAACCCTCAAGGGCCAAGGCGGCGTTTCACGCGTTGCTGTTGATGACTGGGACGCTGGTAGCGACGTTCCTGCTCCAGGAAAGTGCACATCGTTCACGGTGCGCAACACGGGCAACATCGACATGAAGATCACAGACATCCGCGTAACGGGTGATGCTGAGTTCTCAATTAAGAACCTGACGCCAGCTCTCCCACAGACGGTTGCCGCAGGTGGCAGCGTAACGTTCTCGGAACTGTGCTTTGCATCGGTCAAGTCCGGTAACTACACTGGAACGCTTGAAGTTGTGTCTGACGCTGTTGACGGCGACAACAAGGGTGATCTTAAGGGCGGTAAGAGCACGGGTGTCGAAGACGAAATCGGCAAGACAGCTCGCGCTTGGTTCGACGCTAACAACGGCACAATCGTTGTCGAAACGGTTCGCCCAGAAACAGTCGTTACAGTGAATGACCTCCAAGGTCGTACACTTGCATCGATGGTTGCTGATGGATCAACGCTGCGCATCAACGCTTCAAGTTGGAGCGGTGTCGTGGTTGTGAGCTTCACCAGTGTTGACGGTCAAGTCGCACGTTCTCTGAGCCTGCGTCGCTAAGACCAACGCACGTACGTCGGTATTTCAGAAGGGGCAAGCGCTAGCGCTTGCCCCTTTTTCTTTTTCTCTACACCGCCGTCTATGACGTCGGTTGTTTGGTCACAGCAAGAAACCGAAGGACAAAGCCCGTGCTTGAGAAGATCAGTCCGGCTACATAGCCGAGCCAGATCCCCGTAGCGCCCAGTGGCGTATGGAATCCAAGCAGATAGCTTAGCGGCAGGGCCACGATGAGGTACGAGACCATCACGATGCGAGTAGGTATAACCGTGTCATGCAGGCCCCGCAGGATGCCGAGGCCAACAGCCTGTACGCCATCGAAGATCTGGAACGCTGCTGCCAGAATCAGAAGCTGCGATGCCATCGTTATCACCTGAGGATCGGAGATGTACCATGTGGGCATTACATGACGCAGAGCAATGAAGATTGTGGCGGTGAGAATCTCGAAACCGATGATCAGTCCCAGCGCTGACGTGCCGACCATTCGCATGCGGACCCGGTCGGCACTGGCCTGTGCCGCCGCCATCCGATATGTTGCCGCTGTCCCGATTGCCAGAGCAACCATGAAGGTGATCGACGCAAGATTTATCGCCACCTGGTGTGCAGCCAGTGCAGAAGCACCGAGCCATCCCATCATGATAGCGCCGCCGGCAAAGGCCAGAACTTCGATCGTGATCTGAGAGCCAATCGAGGCGCCCGTGGAGATGAGTACGCGGCGGAGCTCCGGATCATTTTCGGCGGGCGCAGTGCGAATCTCCGCAACGAAGGACAATCGTTTCCATGCAAGAGCAATGAGCGCAACAGACAGCACGCGTGAAAGGAACGTGGCGATGCCAGCCCCCTCCACACCCATCGCGGGAATTCCACCCCAACCATAGATGAACACCACATTCATCAGCACGTTAGAAACGTTGGCCGTCAGCGCGATCACCATCGGTAGCCGCGTGTTACCCATCGCCTCGATGGTCTGTTTGTAGGTGCCGAACCAGATGCGGAAAAAGAATGAAGCCACGTACCATCGCAGGTAGGGGATTGCCAGTTCGGTAACATGCTGGGGTGAGCCTAGGACATGGAGAAAGGGGCTGGCAGCCAACAGAAGGACCACAAGAGCAAGCGTGATCCAGAGAGATATGCGACGCCCAGTGCGGAAAACATCTGCCACGCGGCCCGTATGGCGCAGCTCCCAAGCTGCGGCCGCCGGAGCTGACATCGCAACGGTGAAGCCAACGGCAAATAGCATCACCGGGGTGGTTGATGAGCCAGCCAGTGTCACGGCCGCCAGGGCCTCAGAGCCGAGAGCTCCCACCATCACGGCGTCGGCCGTCAGGGTGAGCATGTCGCTTACCTGAGAGGCAGCGATCGGGCCCGCCAGCCGCAAGGTCTGGCGGAGATCTTCAATTCGATTCATACCGGCAATGATGCGCAAAAAAGGAAAGCTCCGGTTCGTAACTTCGCCGCCATGGGTCCATTCAAGTTATTCTCCAACGACGTTGGCATAGACCTCGGGACGGCCAATACCCTGATCTGGCAAAAGGGCAAAGGCATCGTCCTGAACGAACCATCGATCGTTGCCTTTGATCGGTCAACGAAGAACATCATCGCCATCGGCTACGAAGCAGAGAAGATGGTGGGCAAGACGCATCGCGATATCAAAACGATTCGACCACTCAAAGATGGTGTGATCGCCGACTTTGAGATCGCCGAGGGCATGCTCCGTGCGTTCATTCAGAAGTCGTCGACCAGCATGTCTCAAGCTCGACGCATGGTCATCTGCGTGCCGTCAGGTATTACCGAAGTTGAGAAACGCGCCGTGCGCGATTCTGCTGAGCATGCGGGCGCAAAGCAGGTTCATCTCATCGCCGAGCCAATGGCTGCGGCCATTGGTGTTGGTATAGACGTGCATGAGCCAATGGGCAACTTGGTGGTCGACATCGGAGGTGGAACCACCGAGATCGCCGTAATGGCCCTATCCGGAATAGTGGTGGCCGAGTCGATCCGTATTGCCGGCGATGAGCTCACGAATTCTATAGTAAACTGGTTTAAGAGGCAGCACAATATTCTCATTGGCGACCGAACGGCAGAGATCATCAAGATCAATGTGGGGTCTGCTTGGCCCCTTGCCCAGGAGATCGAGATCGAAGTAAAGGGACGAGACATGGTATCGGGTACACCAAAGAGCATCATCGTCTCAAGCGAAGAGATCCGTCAGGCCCTTACGGAAAACGTCACGACGATGGTTGAGGCCGTACTAACGTTGCTTGAAAAGACACCGCCGGAGCTCTCGGCCGACATTTATGACCGAGGGATCATTCTCACAGGAGGTGGGGCACTTCTCAAGGGTCTTGATGAACGCTTGCGCCGCGAAACGTCACTTCCTGTTCACATAGCGGATGATCCTCTTACGGCCGTTGCTCGGGGTACGGGCAAGGTACTTGAGGATCTTGATGCCTATTCGTCGGTGCTCATAAAGTCTAAACGGTACTGATGCGCGGATTCATCGAATTCGTTGTTCGATTCAAAAATGCCATCACGTTGATTGTTCTGGTCGTGATGTCACTCAGCTTCATGAGCATCGGAAACCTATCGGATCTTGGCGGCTTTCGTGCGGTCATCGTGGGCTCGATCGGATGGATTCAATCAGTGTTTGCGTGGATCCCGAACCCAGTGGCTCTGAAGGCCGAGAACACGGCTCTGCGGGAATTGAATCTCCAACTTGCCGTTGAGGCCGCTCGATCACGTCAGGCGATGCTGGAAAATGCCACGCTCCGGTCAATGTTGAAGCTGCCGGCCATGACAGATCATCGGCTCATTGCCGCTGATGTGATAGGGAAGACCACGACCCAGCAGCGCAATTATGCCACGATCAACATGGGGCGTGCTGATGGTGTTCGGGAAGACATGTCCGTAATCAACGATGCTGGCCTTGTGGGGATCGTCATCGGTGCATCGGAGCACTTTGCTGTGCTGCAGCTTCTCATCAATCGAGATACACGGGTGAGCGCCAAAGTGCAGCGCACACGGGTGGATGGGATTGTGCAGTGGGAAGGGGAGAACATCCTCGTGCTGAAGAACGTGCCTCGCACGCTTGATGTGCGCGTTGGTGATCGAATTCTGACGTCGAACTACAGCGCACGGTATCCGGCGAACATTGTGATCGGCACGGTGCGTATGGCCGACGATGAAGCAAACACCCTCTTCCGACGTATCGTTGTGGATCCGTCGGTGAATTTCTCGACGCTTGAGCAGGTGTTTGTCGTCGACGCAAAGCCCAATCCCGAGCGACTCGCCCTTGAGCGCCGGATTGATGAACGCACACCCGGGCGGATAGCCCCTTGATCCAATCGTGAGAGAAAACTGCTGAAAATGGCCACGAAATCCTCCATCCGCTCATCCGAGTTCGCCTCGAATCCAAATATCCGGTTTGTCTGGTATGGTGTTGTGGCGCTGGTCCTGAGCGTTGTCCACGTGGTGTTCCTTCGGTTTCTCGAGGTCAGCTCCGTTACCCCGGACCTGCTTCTCGTGTTCACCGTCTGGGTGGCACTTGTTGAGGGCCAGTTCACGGGCATGATCGCTGGTTTTCTCTGCGGACTGCTTTTCGATGTGGTCTCTACCGATGTGATCGGCACCAATGCGCTTGCCAAAACCTTTGCCGGCTTCATTGCCGGATACTTCTACCGCGAAGGATTTGCCGCCGAACAGATAGGAAGCTCGCGGTTCATGTTCATCGTAGCACTTGCCGCTCTGGTCCATAATCTGATCTACAACTTCTTTTTCCTCCGTCCGATGCAGACGTCGTTCATGATGTTTTTTCTCCAGTATGGGGTTGCTTCGACGTTGTACACCACCACCGCAGCCGTCTTTCCGATGCTCTACACGAATCGGAAGAAAGAATAGGCGCCCGGTGAAATGGGGCTTTTCAGTGCCCGCATTTTGTGGATAACTCCGGCCGACGCAAAACATTGTTGCGTCGCAAATTGCCGGTCGAATTTTTCGCCCAGTCGGGCATCTACCGCTGATCATACTCGTACCACATGTACCTCTCAAAACTCGATATGGTGGGATTCAAGAGCTTTGGTCTAAAGACCGAGCTGGATTTCACTGATGGTGTAACGGCAATTGTTGGACCGAACGGATGTGGCAAGACCAATGTGGTTGACGCAATCCGATGGGTTCTGGGTGAACAGAAGACATCAATGCTCCGGGCGGATTCGATGGATCAGGTGATCTTCAACGGCTCCAAGACCCGCAAGCCCCTTGGCATGGCTGAGGTCTCTCTGACGATCGAAAACAACAAGGCCATTCTGCCGACAGAATACTCTCAAGTGGTGATCACTCGCCGACTTTTCCGCAATGGGGAGAGTCAGTACCTTCTGAATCGTACACAATGTCGTCTGCGGGACATTACCGACCTGTTCATGGATACGGGGATGGGCTCAGATGCTTACTCGGTGATCGAGTTGAAGATGATCGAGACGATCCTGAGTGATAAGGCCGATGAGCGGCGTCATCTCTTCGAAGAGGCAGCCGGTGTGACCAAATACAAGGCTCGCCGACGCGAAGCGCAGAGGAAGCTTGAAGCTGCTCAGCGGGACATTGCGCGCGTGCAGGACATCGTCCGCGAGGTGCAGAAGACCGTCAACTCCCTTGCCCGTCAGGCCGAAAAGGCCAAGCAACATCAGGAGCTTTCGACCAAGCTTCGCGAACTCGACCGGCTTTTGTTTGCCTTCGAATATGCCGAGGAGTATCTCCACCTGATGCAGATGACCGAGCGCGTGGCGGAGATCCGTCAGCGTCGAGAAGCACAGGAGCAGCAGCTACAATCAACAGAGCAGCACTCACTGCTTGCTGAGACCGATCATCAGAAGACGGAGGCTGATCTTCGGCAAGCTCTCGGACACGAGAACGATGTGCGCTCAGCGCTTGCTGAACTTCAGCAGACGATATCGGTTCTGGGTGAGCGCATGCATTCCACCGAGCGTGCACTTGAGAGGCTTGATCGCGAACACGACGAATCGCAGTCACAACAGTCCTCGATGTCCGAGGAATTGCAGTCGCTACGTGAGCGTGCTACCCAGATTGATGGACAGATCGTGCTGACGACGGCACTCTACGAACAGCAGAGTCAGGCCACGGCACAGGTGTTTGCCGTTCTCGAGAGCGCCCGAGCTGACGTTGCCACATTGCGAGAAGTATTGACTGGTGCACGGGCAAACCTGGCCGAGCGTATGTCTGCGGCCGATCGTCTGCGCATTCAAATCGAATCCCTGCATCGCCGTCGAACAGACCTTGAGCATCGCCTGCGTCAATCCCATGATCGCCTTGCTGAGGTCGAAGTGCAGATCGCTCGGGAAGGGGCTGACCTGCCGCAGATTGATGCGCAGCTCGCCGAGGCTGAAGGCCGCCTGCACACGGCCGAACAACGTCAGATCGAACTGCAGGCCAAGCGGGAGACATTGCAGAAGGACTCCGAGGATCTGCGCTCTGCTCTTGCACATAGTCGAGCGTCGCTGGAGTTCCTGAGCGGTCTGGTCGATACCACGGAGTCGAGCAAATTCCTGCTCAATACTCCCGAGTGGCAACCATCGGGTGAGAAATTGACGCTTGCTGAGATCATCAATACCGATCCGGACTACCGCGTGGCGATCGAAGCTGCACTGGGAGAGGCAGGACGCTATTTCGTGGTGGCCAATCGCGCAGAAGCGCAGCAGGCCATTGCGGCACTCTCGAAAAACAACGTCGGTAAGGCAACGTTCCTGTGCCGCGATGCCATTCGCACGGTTGCTGAGCCCCCTTCATCGGTGGACATCAACGGCGTTATCGGATGGGCATCGGAAGTCGTCAAGGCTGATGACCAGCTCCGGAGCGCTCTTCGCAGCATCCTTGGCTCGACGCTCATCGTCGGCAGCGCAGACGTTGCTTGGCAAGCCATTGCGCTTCCGGGCGTGCAGGCTGCCGTGACCCTTTCTGGGGAGATCGTGCATGCTGCCGGCGCCGTGCGCGGCGGAAGCGTCTCCCGCACCGAGGGTGTGCGCGTTGGACGTCGCGAACGCATCGATCAACTTCGGGTTTCTATCGATGGCCTTGAGAAGGAGATCGATATTACCGATTCGGCCCTGCGTGAGGTCAAAGAAGAACTTGCCACCATTGATCTACGTCGTCTCGGCGATGAGGTCCGAAAGATGGCATTGCTGCGCAATGACCGTCAGCAGCGCATCGACGCCATGCGCACGCGCATCGACGATGTGCAAGCTCAGCAGGGGGCTCTGCACAACGAAGTGGATGCCGTGCAGGCGGAACTTGATGGCAAGTCATCGGATCTTGCGGTAGCTGAGGACGCCGTGGCCGATGCCCGGCAACAGGCCACAGATGCACAAACGCAGCTGGATGCGTGTGCTTCGGCCATGAATACCAGAGAACGTGAGCATGCTGACAACGTTAGCCAGCAACGTCAGGTCGAACTTCAGCTTGTGCGTCTGCAGGGAGAACTCCAGACGCTGCGTTCGGATGAGGGACGTCTGACGAATCAGACAATGACCATTGAGCAGCGTAAGGAGCAGCGGGTTCAGGAACGCGAGGACCTACAACGTCAGCTTGCTCAACTTGTTGAGGATCGTCAGGCACGTGAGCTCGACGCAGCCACCGTATCAGCCCGCCTCACTGAGGCAAAGTCTGCGCGCGAATCCCTTGACCTGAAGGTCCGGGAGTGCTCTGCTCGTGTACTTTCCCTTGCCGAGGAACTGCGTCAGCTCCGAAAAGTCCTCGAGGGAATCATCACCGAACAGTATGATGCTGATGTGCGATTGAACGAGGTGAAAATCCGTGTTGAATCGCATGTGCGTCGCGCTCAAGACGAGCTTGATATCGAGGTGCCGGTTGATCCCGTTCCTCCGGAATCGGAGCAGACGGTTGATGAGATCCGTAGTAACGTTCAAGATCTTCGCCGACGTCTTACGTCGATGGGCAACGTTAACTTCCTCGCCCTCGAAGAACATGATCGCGAAAATGAGCGTCTGCAGTTTCTGAATCAGCAGCTTGCCGATCTTACAGAGAGCGAGCGGACACTGAACGAGACGATCGCGCAGATCAACGAAACGGCTCGCCTGAAGTTCACCACGACCTTTGAGCAGATCCGTCAGAATTTCTCAACGCTCTTTAAGATGCTTTTCAGCGAGGACGATGAAGCAGATCTGCAGATGGTTGAGTCGGCGGACGGCGATCCGCTTGAATGCACGATCGATATCACCGCAAAGCCCCGTGGCAAGCGCCCCCACAGCATTGAAATGCTCTCTGGGGGTGAAAAGACGCTCACGGCCATTGCGCTGCTGTTCGGAATTTATTTGGTCAAGCCGAGCCCCTTCTGTATTCTCGACGAAGTGGACGCTCCACTCGATGATGCCAACATTGACCGGTACCTGAAGATCATCAGGAAGTTTGCCGAGAACACGCAGTTCATGATGATCACCCACAATAAAAAGACCATGGAAGCGGCTGATACGCTCTACGGTGTCACGATGGAAGAGCCCGCCGTTTCAAAGGTGGTATCTGTTCAGCTCACCGGGAAATCGGCAGCCTAAGAGAGCCCCCCACCACATAATGATGATCACTCAGCGGAGAACTCCGATGCGCGCAATTCTGTCCATACTGTCATTTTTCCTTCTCATGGGGTCCGTTCCAGCAATGGCACAGGACGCAGAGCCGGAGCCGATCATCCTGACCGAGATCGTCTCTGCCTCTGCTGGTAAGGTTTATCGAGCTGTTGAGAAGTCCATGGCGGAGGTCGGATGTCCCAAACCCCAGGCCTTTACACGCCCGGATGAAACACTCGATGATGGACTGTTGAAGGGCAAGTGGGTATCCGAGTATTGTATGCTCCAAGAGGGTACCGACTCGGTGAAGGCATACATCAAGAAATACTCTGAACTGCCGCGCATTCGTGGAGGAATCTGGACCACCTGTCGCGTGCAATACACCTTCAACATCAAGGAAGTTGAAGAGGGTAAGAGTAAGATCATTCTGCGCGCACAAATGTCGGGATACGAAGAGTTTATCACGCAGTCCACGCATTTCTGGCCTTCAAACGGCATCCTGGAGCGAGCGATGATGGCGCGCCTTCTGGCGAACATATCGGCCTCCAATAAGTAGTCGACCTTACTCTCCGCCCTCGGGAGTGATCTCATACTGGGCCACTTTGATGTCAAAGGTTGTGCCCGGCTGGTAGTGCATTCCCATTGCCGCGTCCAGGGGCTTCTCTACGCGCACCGTTGCCCAGCAGCCTCCGTGGAACTTGACCACTTCGGCGGTGTAGAGGGGGCGGCCCTGCATTGCGACCGTGTAGCGTTGTCCCGGAGTGAATTCCTCAACAGGTACTTTGTCGTGTTCGATCTTCATTGGGGATTCTCGCAGATTTCTCGGTGAAGGATGCGCACCGCTTCCGGTGCGGCATGGGTGGGGAGGACGATGGTCACGGCCTGATCGTGTGCGTGCGTTGCGAGGTCGATCTCTGTGGTGCCCAAGGACGACTCCATTGCTTCGATGACCGCAGTGGCAGCACGCAGTGCCAAAGGCATGGGGGCGAACAGCATCGTGACCTGTGTTCTACCGTTGTGCTCGGTAGTGGTGATCATAGGTCGCACCGAGCCCGTGAGGCCATCGATTGTTGTGCCGGGTGCATCGGCATTCCACGGTGAGGCGATATGCATGGGAATTCCGGACTTTTCTGCAGGCTCGATCATCGTCGGGTAGAGGAGCTTCAGTCCATACGCAGCGGCAATCCGCGCCTGGTCGTACTGAAGGTGCTCGATAGGAAAGGTGCCGGCGCATGTCAATGGATCGGCCGTGCGGATGCCCTCGACGTCCGTCCAGATCGTTACGTTTGACGCCTCGATACAGGCGGCCAGCAGCGCGGCTGAGAGGTTCGAGGATTCCCGTCCCATCGTGGTCGTGTCGCCTTGTTCCGAGCAGGCCACAAAACCCTGAGTGACAACGATACCGGCTGGTGATGTGCCCAGAGCATGCTTCACACGGTGGCACGTCGGTTCGAGCAAGGGGCTTGCGTTGCCATGGGCAGAATCCGTAACGATCAAAGTCCGCGCGTCCACCTCACGGGCAGCCAGGCCAGCCTCGCTTAGTGCTGCTGAAGCAATAGAGCGGGCTAGGTCTTCTCCTACCGCCAATACCCGGTCAAGCGTACGTGCCGAGCATGTCCGCGTTACCGATATGCTCTTCAGCAGATTGTCTGCCGCGTTGCGCATCTCCGTGAGCGTATGGCGCAGGGTGCGTCGCAGTTGTTCGTCACGGATAACAGCGTCGGTCAGTTGCAGATGAGCCTCAGCAACGCCGTGCAGCATCTCTTTGGCGCTGTGGAAAGCCCCCTCCGAAGCGTTCTTGGCCGCTGATGCCAATGTGCGCGTCGTGGTGCCGATGGCGCTGACCACCACCACGCAGCCGTGGCCCGCATGGCGGCCAACGATAGAGACCATGGCGCGAAACCCTTCAGGGTTTCGCAGGATTGCACCACCGAATTTCTGCACCGTCATAGCGGGCAAAATAGCACCCATGAGTGAACTCTAGGTCGTGATGCATCACCCACTTGCACAGAATACCCATTCACCGTAACTTTGCGGCTCGTTTTACGCGAACATTCTGTCCGCACAGCGGAGAACATCACATGGCAAAGCAGCAAACATTCGGTGACAAGGGCAAGAAGAAAGCCGGCGACACCAAGATCAGCGTCAAGGTCATCAAGGGCTTCCGTTCCGACAAGGGTACGATCAAGTACATGGAGCGTCTCGTGAAGGTTGATGACATTGGTCAGATCGACAAGATGGATTTCTCGAGGTAAGAAAATGAAAAAGGGTATACATCCCGCATACAAGACCATCGACATCATGATGACCGATGGTTCGACGTTCAAGACGCGTTCTTGCTACAAGGGCGAGAAGATGGTTTTGGAAATTGACTCCAAGTCGCACCCGTTCTACACGGGACGTCAGATGCTGGTTGACACGGCGGGCCGTGTTGACCGCTTCAAGAAGCGTATGGAGAAGACCAAGGCCGTCCGTGACGCCAAGGGCCAGGGCAAGTAAACAGGAGACACTCACGTGGCAATGCCAAACTCACCAAATCCGAACACGATCAATTCGCCGTTCCGTCAAAAGCGGAATCAGCCGAAGAAGCGTACCAATCCTTTGAAGAAGTCGCGGATGATCGACTACTTGGATCCGAAGTTCCTCGGTCGTTTTACCAACGATCAGGGCAAGATCCTTCCGCGTCGCATCACGGGCGTAACAGCTCTGCAGCAGCGTCGTCTGTCGCGCGCCATCAAGTATGCGCGTCACTTGGCGCTTCTTCCGTTCGTAGCACAGGATACGCGATAAATTCTGCTGTGCACGGCAGACGTGTAGATGACACATCTGCTCGCACACACTGGGGCGTCGCCAAGCGGTAAGGCAGCGGGTTTTGGTCCCGCCATGCGTAGGTTCGAATCCTGCCGCCCCAGCTCACGATCATTTGTCGGGACTCAACGTACGTGAACTCGGACGTCAAGATCGTTGCCGGAAGATCCAATCCAGAGTTTGCTCTGAAGATCGCCCGTGCAATGAACCGCGAATTGTCACTTGTTGCCATCCGCAACTTCAGTGACGGAGAAATCTGGGTAAAGTACGAAGAGAACGTCCGCGGGGTCGACCTCTACATCGTCCAGTCAACGTTTGCCCCTTCGGACAACCTGCTGGAGTTGCTGATGTTGATCGACGCGGCAAAGCGGGCTTCGGCCCGACGCATCACGGCAGTGATCCCGTACTTTGGATATGCGCGTCAGGACCGGAAGGATCAGCCTCGTGTGGCCATCACGGCCAAGCTCGTAGCTAACCTGCTTGTAGAAGCGGGTGCAAATCGGGTGATCACCATGGACCTGCACACGCCTCAGCTTCAGGGCTTTTTCGACATTCCGCTCGACCACCTGTATGCCTCTTCGGTAACGGTCAGGACACTGCAGGGACTTGGGTTGACGAATGTTGCAGTTGCTGCACCGGACGTTGGTGGCGTCAAGCAGGCTCGGGCCTATGCCAAGATGCTTGGTGATGCCGACCTGGTTGTCGTCGACAAGCGTCGGCCAAAGCACAATGTTGCCGAAGTGATGAACATCATTGGTGATGTTGACGGCAAGAACGTGGTGATCGTCGATGACCTTATTGACACCGGCAGCACCTTTGTTCAGTGTGCTGAGGCTTTGAAAAGGCAGGGGGCGAACCAGATCATCGGTGTGATCACACATCCGGTGTTCTCGGGTTCGGCGGTCCAGAAGATCGGAGCCAGTGAAGCGTTGACGAAGCTTTACGTAACGGATACCATTCCACTGCGTGAGCATAGCGGTAAGATTGAAGTCATGAGCGTGGCCGGACTGTTTGCCGAAGCGATCAACCGGACACACGATAATCAGTCGATCAGTTCACTCTTCGAAAAGAGTCAGGGCTGATCGGCCCCTTTCCACACAGACGGTATAGAACGACATCATCGAGGACAGACCATGAGCCAGATCACACTTGCAGCAGAACCACGCACACCGGGTGCGGCCATCGCCAAGCAGCTTCGTGCAAACGACCGCGTGCCGGGCGTGTATTACACCCAGGGTCAGGAAGCCGTGCACTTCTCCGTGTCGACGCTGGCACTGCGTCCGGTGGTGTACACCGCCAAGGCCCAGGCGGTGCGTCTGAGCATCAATGGTCAGGAACGCCTGAGCATTCTCAAGGAAGTTACCTTCGATCCGATCTCGGACAAGATTCTGCACTTCGACCTGCTTGGCGTCCGCGAAGGCGAACCGATCATCGTGAAGGTTCCGGTGCACATCACGGGTCTTGCCATCGGCGTCCGCGAAGGGGGCACCATGGAGCACGCCCTTCACAAAACATCGATCAAGGTCGATCCGGCCAACATCCCAACGCACATCGACGTTGATGTGTCGGGTCTTGGCAAGGGTGAGAACATTCACATCTCGGACATCAACATCCCAGGTGTCGAATTTCTCGAACGTCCGGGCACCCTCGTTGCCGCTTGCCACGCACCGAAGGTTGTGGCAGTGGAAGAAACAGCAGCTCCAACGAAGAAGAAGAAGTAATTACCGAAGTACGGAATTACGGAAGTACTGTCATTCCCGCGAAAGCGGGAATCCATCACCGTCATTCCAGCGAAAGCGGGAAACCTTCATCGTCATTCCCGCGAAAGCGGGAATCCACAATCAGAACCACACAAAGGCCCGACTCCGTCGGGCCTTTTTCATTTGTGGTGGGTTCTAGTAGTCTTCAACTTGCGTCATGACTTCGTAGAACTGTTTGCTTTGGTAGTAGATCTCCATTCGTTCACCACCAGACACAAGTTGCAATCTGATTTCGTTTCCGTCATCTAGCCATCCCACAGTAATTCTGTTCCGAACTTTGTAATCAAAATCCTCGTACGCAGCATTCGGCGACTCAAACTTTCGATCTTGTTCATTTACGCGATACACTTCAGGCGATCCGTACTTTTTCGAAAGTGAAGAAACAGCCGTCGTGAAATCTATCTGGCTTATCGTCCCAGCTGCTGTTGAGCCTGCTGTGTATATCCAGCCACCACCAATGAGTTTCTCACCAAAGAAGTCAAATTCAATCGTTCCCGGTAAGCTAAACATCTGTTCGTTTTGAACACGATAAATCCTGAGTGTTTCAATACTGTCAATTACGGTGTACTTCTTCTTAGAGATCGACTTCTTTACGGCCTCTTCGCTAGCTCCCCATTTATACCCTCTGAAGCTGTCTATCGGCTCACCCTGAGCGACAACAGCTATGGTTGTGGTAATCAAGGCAGCAAAATGCGCTGCTAAACAGAATCGTATGGAGCTCGTCTTGGGAGTCATAGAAAGTGTATCAATTATGATGATTAGCAAAGTGACCGATGAGGCGCGGCAATGATAATGAAAGCTCCACACATCGCAAATACGGGTGTGTGTGGAGAAAGTGTCGAGCACGCAAGCGTGATCGTGTCGTCTCCGCAAAGTGGGATCCACAAACCATAAACTCCTTCTTTGATAGGGTGGGTGGTGGAGCAACATATCCGATGATGTGAATCCTAACAAATCCTACGCAAATCACTTTGGCAGATAGTGTTGTAGTTGACAAACGTATTGAGTAGGTCTATTTTTGAGGAAGCTCGACGTATTGAAATAGCCTTCTCCCACTTTCTCCTCTACCTGAATGCGCTGTGTTATTATCATGGCAATCGTGGCGATGCTCGCCGATGTGGTGCCCTCATTTTCTCAGATTCCCGCACACATTCCTCAGAATGGTCTGGTTGCATGGTGGCCGTTTAATGGAGATGCATCCGACGAATCAATGAACGGTAATGACGGCACCGTCAATGGTGCTTTACTCACGACTGACCGATTCGGCACACCGGCTTCGGCTTACGCGTTTGATGGCGTAAATGACAATATCACGCTTCCGAATGTCATCGACTTTGGTGCGAATTCATTTACGGTTAGCCTGTATTGCAGGGTGGATGAGTATGGAGATCAAGCAAACTTCGGCTACGGAGATGCCTACTTGTTCGGCGCTCCAAGTCTCGATGATGGTTGCTGTCAGTATAGAGGATTCTATCTAGCACATTCCATGGTGAATGGTCGGCATTTGAGAGCATACCTCGACGATGGTCAAGGAAATCAGTACAACTTAGGCCACAATGTGGAGTCAGATGAGGACAAACGTTACCCAAGGTGGGCGTATCTGACCATGGTATACAGTCGAGAGGACCAAGAGTTCAGATTGTATGTTAACGGTGAGCTGTCAGCCATGACTCCTGTCGACCCGAACTTTGGAAACACGCAATGGCCAGCTGCACCGACCATTGGCTCGGAGGGTAGGTTAGGTAGGGCACCTGCATACTTCCATGACGGAAAGATCGACGACATCGCGGTGTGGAACAGGGCGTTGACGCCAGAAGAGATCCTCAACAGCTATAATGCCTGCGATCACTCGTTCGCCGAAGTGGGCTTGTTTGTGAGCGATTGCAGTCGTTATGCTACCTTGAGTGTTGACACACCTTTCGAGTCAAACGTTAATATCGACTATAGCTGGCAGATCAAAGCAGGCAATCAGTTTTATGAAATTGATTATGCTTATTACCATGATCTGCTGCCACAAGGGACAACGTTGCTTACGTATCAAAACTACCATGGGGCGTATCTGAGCATCTACGACATCAATGCCGCTTCCGGTGTGTATCGCTGTCAAGGGACGATCAATGGCTGTGTTTTTTACAGTGACGAGTTCGAACTCACCAGAACAACGTGCGACATCACCATCACATCGCAACCAACAGGTGTCACTGTTAACACGGGCGCACAAACCACGATCTCTGTCGCAGCAACTTCGAATTCTACCGTTTCCTACAAATGGCAGATCAAAAGCGGCAATGCATTTGTAGATCTTGCAGATGGCAATGACTATGGCGGCGTAACATCCAACACATTGACCATTAAGTCCGCCAGAGCAGCGGCCAGCGGTCCCTTCCGTTGTGTGATGCAAGCAGCAGCAGCACCGTCAAAGTGGAACGTAGGAGGCTGCTGTGCAACGTCGAACGAGGCAACGATTACCGTTACCGACCCGAATAACTGTAACATAGCCATCACCTCGCAGCCTCAAGGTTCCTCTGTGAAAGACGGCCAAACGGCATCTATGACTGTTGGTGTTTCGTCAAGCCCCAACGCGACGTATCAGTGGCAACGTTATTCCGGCTCGGCATGGATCAATATTGCAAATGATCCACGATTCTTGGACTCAACTTCATCCAAGCTCACCATCGAGTCCGCCACGAACAGCACCAAAGGCCCCTTCCGGTGCGTTGTTACATCGGGCAGCTGTTCGGTCACCTCAAATGAGGCTTCCCTGACTGTCAGCTGTAATTGCGGAACGAATTGAAGTACTGAAGGAATTACTGAATTACTGAGGTACTGAGGTACTGAGGTACTGAGGTACTGAGGTACTGAGGTTGGTCCCTCGGCCCCCTCACTGCGTTCGGGGCCCTCGGGATGACGCTGCCACATTTTGTAATAATACTCCACCCAGCATCGCATGG
>VEQR01000120.1 GCA_018883125.1 Candidatus Kapaibacterium sp. | reverse complement strand
CAGTCACCAGTCATCAGTCATCAGTCATCAGTCATCAGTCATCAGTCACCAGTCATCAGTCATCAGTCATCAGTCATCAGCAACCTGGTAACAAGCTCCTCCAACGTCTTTCCCGTTCGTGGGCAGACGGCATTGGGGATGAGGTCGCAGGCGGGTTGGAGGACGAATAGTCGTTCATGCATGCGCAGGTGGGGGATGTGGACGTCGCCCTCATCGTAGATGACGTCGCCAACCAGGATGACGTCGATATCGATCTCGCGTTCGTGCCAGCGCTCCCGTTGCTGGCGTCCGAGCTGACGTTCGATGTCCTTGCAGGCGTCGTGGATCTGGCGGGCAGATGCACTGCTAAGACCAACTACGGCGCAGTTCAGAAAGTCAGGCTGCTCAGTAAAGCCCACGGGTGCCGTCTGATACAGGGGCGAGACGCGCACGTCCAAGAGGACTGTCTGGCCGATGAGCTCAATGGCACGGGAAATTGTTGTGCGAATGTCTCCGATGTTGGCACCCAGTGACAGAAGGACGGTGTGCATGCCCCCTTAGGCCTCGCGAACGAGCGTGATCTCTGTCTCAACGTGATCAAGGATCTGCTGGATGGGAACCGAGAGCTTGCGCACTCGGATCGTGACTTGACGGACGATCTCCATGCGATCGAGAATGCCGGAGGCGATGTCCGATGCCAGTGTCTCAATGAGCTCGCAGCTTTCACCATTCATGTACTCGTTAACGATGAAGAGCAGGTCCTCGTAGTTCACCGTATCGCTGATATCATCGCTCACGATCAATTTTACAGGGTCAAACCACACATCAACGTCCACCTGATACCGACCACCCAGATTGCGTTCTTCTTCACGTACGCCGTGAAAGGCGAAGTATTCGGCATTTGAAACAGAGATGCGGGCGAGCGAGGAATGACGCTTCATGGGGCTACGTGGGGATATGACGTGATGGAAAGGGACCCGAAACTACCCCTGATTTCGGTAATTTCCCGAAAATCAACGGTGAAAAATCATGGCAATGAAGCAACATCTCGTCGACGCGTTTAACGCGCAGATTCAGGCTGAATTTCAAAGCGCCTATGTCTATCTCGGCATGGCAGCCTGGTTCACAGAAAACAATCTTCCAGGCTTTGCCCAGTGGATGCGTGTGCAGTGGGAAGAAGAAACGCAGCATGCAATGAAGCTGTACGACTTCCTGCATAATCGCGGAGAGAACGTTACGCTTCGCCCCCTGACGGCTCCCGGAGGTTCGTATACGTCAGCACTTGACGTGTTCGAACATGTGCATTCTCACGAGCAGTCGATCACGGCCAGTATCAATGCCCTCTACGAGCTTGCACTAACCGAGAAGGATCTCCCTTCGCAGATCGTACTGCAGTGGTTTATCAACGAGCAGGTAGAAGAAGAGGCCCTCGTGATCGAGATCATTGAGCGGCTGAAGCTTGTTGGTTCTGATGGGCCATCGATCTATCTGCTGGATCGACAAATGGCCACGCGCACGCCGGGTCCGGAAGGAGCCTAAGACACTTCGATGGTTGACCTTTCGCACCAACGCCTGCAGTCCTACCTTCACGCACTAAAGGGGGCGGAGATCGCCGTCATCGGCGACGTTATGCTGGACCGATATTACTGGGGCACTGTCAGCCGCGTGTCCCCGGAGGCTCCCGTTCCGGTGGTCGATGTCGATCGTGAGACGGCGCACCTCGGCGGAGCAGCGAACGTGGCCACGAACCTGCTTGGGCTTGGTGCAAACCCCTTGCTCATCGGTGCTATTGGTCGTGATGCCAACGGTCTGCTCATCAAGGATCTGTGTTCACAGGCGGGGTTGTCTCCTGAGTACCTGGTGCATGTTGATGACCGCCCGACGACCACAAAGACGCGGTTGATCGGCAATGGCCAGCAGATCGCACGGGTGGACCACGAATCGAAATCCTATATCGAAGTAGACCCCACAGCAGAGATTCTGGAGCGGATTTCTTCTCGAGAACAACTTCGGGGAATCATTCTCGAGGATTACGACAAGGGGCTTCTGTCCCCCGCAATGATCCGCTCAATAACCGAGCATGCCATCTCGCGGGGCATTCCGGTGTTCGTGGACCCGAAGCGTCGTCACTTTCTCGATTTTCAGCGCTGCAGTGTTTTCAAGCCAAATCGTAAAGAAGTATCCGATGCGCTTGGCGTATCGTTACGCACATTGGAAGACGTGCAAAAGGTTGGTGCTGAACTTCTGGATCGTCTTGCCTGCGAGAGTGTTCTCATCACGCTCGGGGCAGAAGGCATGATGCTGATGCAGCGCGGCGGTCAGCCACAGCGTATTCCGACGCGTGCTCGCAAGGTTTCGGATGTTTCGGGTGCAGGCGACACCACTATTGCCACGCTTGCGGCAATGGTGTGCAGCGGTGCAAGTGTTGCGGAAGCTGCGACGCTGGCCAACGTTGCCGCCGGATATGTGGTGGGACAGCCCGGGATCGTGGCCATTACGTCGGAGATCCTTTCAGCGGCTGTCAGTGCATTGGGAGACGAGGCAGAGTCGTGATCATCTCATCTTCCGACGAGCTGGGCACGCTCGTAGACGTGTTGCGCAAGAGTCACGCCACGGTGGTCTTTACCAATGGTGTCTTTGACATACTTCATGCCGGTCATACGACGTATCTCGATGCCGCGCGAGCGCTAGGTGATGTTCTGGTTGTTGGACTCAACACCGACGCATCTGTCAAGCGACTCAAGGGTCCGGAACGCCCAATCAACACTCAAGCAGACAGAGCAACCGTGCTGCAAGCCCTGCGATCGGTTGATCATGTCGTCCTGTTCGAGCAGGACACGCCGCTGGACGTGATAACGGCGATCGTACCTGACGTTCTTGTGAAAGGGGGCGATTACACCCGCGAGACGATCGTCGGAGCAGATCTTGTAGAGGAGCATGGTGGGCGAGTTGTAACTATTCCGCTTGTCGAGGGTCGGTCCACCACAAACGTGATCACTCGCGCGCGAAGCGTTTAAACCAGACCTCGCCGATGCTGATGCTGGTCATAAACCGGCCAAAGTACTCAGACAGTCCCGATGATGGGCCACGCCAGCCCCCTTGCAGAGCAAGGTCCACTGTAGCGGCAGAGCCAACGGGAAAGTCAATACCGAACGAGCCGAAATACTCTACTACGTCGAGTCCATTTGCCTGGTAGTACTGACGCTGATAGGCAAGACCTGCACGATAACCGAGTTTATCGAAGAACGTTGGAGCATACCCTGCTGCGGTCTGACTCAGACCAATCGACACACGCGTGAACTGTCCGAGCGTGGCCCATTGCGGTACGTTCATCGTCACCTTCGACATGTCCGCAGATTCAATATCCGCGCCGAGCGTTGTACGGCCGGCATGAAATGACACACCGACGCCATAACTGAGCGGTAGTCCAGTCGTATATGAAGCAGATGTGGTTGAGTCGAAATAGGATGCCGTTCCAACGTAGCCCACCATACTGCGCGTTACGGTGTACGAAGCATCGGCACCGCTGGAGATAAAAGCGCCTGCCGACCATGAGGTATTCGGTTGGAAATAGAGTCCGGCCCGGAGCAGTGTTCCTCGGAAGTCGTAATTCCGAAGAGTCTGCAGGCGCTCAGAGTACACGGCAGAAGTCACTTCTTCTTTGTGCGTGGTAAGTCCGAAGAGAACATTCGCTGAAGCACCAACATAGAGTGACGACATAAGACGTGTTGAGACGCCGAGGTGGATAGAGGACACACCACCCGAGCCTGTCTGGCTGCTCTTGCCGAGCACAGAGTTCGAGTCTTTGGCTGACCCGATGGTGCGTTCTACTGCATAGCTGGTGCGGGAGTAGGGCACAACGCCAAAGCTCACTCCGAGGCCCATAGATGTATCAATCGAGAACAGCCCAAGCAGTCCGTCCACACCGCTATTGTATTGTGATGCCGATCCATCCCGGGCGGTAATTTGATGCTGCGAAAAGCGATAGCTCGCCTGCAGGCGGGTGAATGGAGAGATACCGAGCAGAGCCGGGTTCACGGTATTGATGCCATGATCGTTCGGCATAGCGATCGACGTACCCGCCATTCCGTCATAGAGAGCGCCCGATGAAAGGCGCAGGTCACCCAGGCCAACCGTAGAGTAGTTGGAGCCCCCTTGCGAAAAAAGCAATGAGTAGGGTGCCAGCACGAGAGCCAGCAATGCGAGTATGCGCATCATTTGGACCCCGTCGGAACGGTGTAAATCAGTGTCAGCCGCGGACGTAGTGCCGCAGCCGAAGTCGATCCGTAGAGAACCGTTCGATTCATTGTCCAGAACTCACTGCTACCGGCTGTTCGAATGGTGAACCTTGCCGGCTGCCGGTGTCGGCGGACGATGTCGATGAGCGGACCGATATTCGCAAAACGGTACACTCCCGACGAATCGGATTTTGAATCAATGCTGATCCTCTGTCCGGTTGGAGGTTGGTAGTCCAAACCGACTTTATCATCGCGTCCGAGAGAACCGATCACGCTCGACTTCGCATCAACCGTCAAGCGCAGATCGGCGCCCATGATGATCGCTCCCGCAGGAAGTGAGTCGAGGGAGACGGTGAAACTTGCTTTGACGTTTCGAGAGCCTTGAATGGTAAGCGAGGTTGGTACCGGATCGAGATCGTTCACAAAACCGGCAACTGTCATATCGAGGTTGTAGATAAACGGAATGGTGTCGTTACGCTTTCGGGTTATCACGCGAAGGCGCATCGATTGCACACCTGATGTGATGTTGCGGAACTGACGGATATGCCGCATGCCGGAGGGCACGAGAGCAAAACCATATACTAGTTTACGAGCGGCGGTGTCGCGCGATGCAACGATCCAGCGTTTAACCGTTGCCTGGTCGAACGGTATGTTGATGACCGTTGAGTCCGGCACGATGCTCGGCATCGTCCCGGAATAGGTTGCGATCGGTCTATCAGCGGTCGAGTAATACTCCGTCGACCCCGTAGCGCTCCAGATCGAGTCCCAGGTAACGTTGGCCGGCCAGAACTTTTTCAGCTCATAGACGTTCAGCGCGAGTGTCCTATCGAGTGTATCACCAACGCCATAGTTCTGCGGATAGATCTGCAGGTTAGCGCTTGTTACCTCGAAGGTTGAATCCGAGAACGAGGAATCACCGGCGATGGACGCCGGATAATTCAGGACTTCGAAAAATGCACGCGCGTCGGCTGTCGGGGTTGACCCAAGCAGGAAGTATGCTGAGTTGAGAAGGGGCAGTTCCGAGTGCGCCGTTGAATCGCCCCCTATCAATGGAAGCGAATCCGTTGACGCAGTGTAGATC
>VEQR01000119.1 GCA_018883125.1 Candidatus Kapaibacterium sp. | reverse complement strand
AGGCCAATTCCGAGACCACCTCTCGGAGCCGTTTGATCTCCTCCTCGGACTGCTGTGCTTGGCGCTGATCCGTCGTCAGGCCACCACGGCGACCTGCACGATTGGCAAACGTCGCTGCACCGCCCTCAAAAAATGCCTTCTTCCATTGGCTGAACTGACCCGGGTCGATCCCGTACTGTTCGCAGATCTCCGAGATCGGTCGTCGCTTCTCTAGATGTTCCCGTAGGATCTTGACCTTCTCTTCCGGACTGTAGTGTCGTCGTTGTTTGTTGGCTGCCATCGCCGTTCCTTTCGTTGCGAGTTCAGCGCCAATCTATTGCTTACAACTTTTGCTTGTTTGTCCTATTTCATGAGAAGCGGTTCAGTACTATGAACGTATATGTCGTAGTCAATGCGGTATTCTTGCGTAGATACGTTTATGACAAGGGGATGAGTCAAGCCGATAATGGATAAGACCATTGGTGTGCTTACAGCCGACTTACAGCGCGTGAGCGTGAGGATTGAGAAGGCACAGGCTTGGCATGGAACGTATGCCGACCCTGAGTCTGCAGACGTATGAATCATGAAGCAACTAAAAGGAACGTTCATGCCCGTAGCTTTCAGCCAAACGACAAGAGACAGACTCCAGAGATATGTTTACGCACTGCTCTATCCCACTAGTTGCGGAGTCACGTCGAATAACATCGGAGACCGCATATTCTATGTCGGCAAGGGTACTGGTGATCGTTGCTTTCAACACGCATCAAATCCGAGTCAGATCATTGCGTCCGCAGGAGAGAATCTCAAGGCCGAGATAATCGAAGATATTCGAAATCGATGTAAGTGCGCTCCAGAGATATTGATCGTTCGGCATGGCTTTGAGACTGATTACGAAGCCCTAGAGTTAGAGTCGATCTTGATCAGCATTTGGGGCCGCGCCAACGCAATCCAAGGACACTCAACCGAAATGTACAACCTGACCCCTGAGGAGATTGAAACAATGTACTCTGAACCATTTTGCCCAGATGAAGAAATGATCGTGTTTGTATTCCCAGTTCAAAATGCAATTGGTATGCGATCTGACTACGATGCAACACGCATGTACTGGGGAGTCGCCAATCCCGATCAATACGGAGCAACTATCGGGGTGGGGCTCGTTAAAGGCGTCTCTCGCACGGCGTATGAAATCGAAGAATGGGAAGATGTGACCTACGGAGGCAGGACACTTAAGGGCTTCCGTGCTCCGAATCATCTGAATCCGACTATGATTGGACACCTAATCAACAAGGACTGGAGCCGAATTCTCAACGGAGTCGGATACTGGAATCGTGGAAATCCAATTGTAGTAGAGTTTGACGGTAAGGGTAAGTACCGACTATTGCGTGGTAGTGCTGATAAAGGATGGAGAGATTGCGGGCAGTGAGATGACTCGTCAATCCATCGTTCGCAACGATCACGACCACACAAAAGAGTTCGTTTTCAACGAATATCAAGCTACAGCTCTATGAACATCATAAACGTCAATTCACCCTATAGCCTCGACTCTTCAATTGTGCAATACACTCATTCTATTGCAAGTAGCTTCGATCGGTATGGTGATATGGGACCCTTCCGCAGTGACTCGCTAGCAGATATAATGAATCGGATACCGGTGCTTCTCGTCGACAAATCTTCAATGCCTGACATGCCAAGTGTTGAAAAGGGAGCTGGAGATGATGTGGGGAAGAACATCGACCCTTGGGGATACTATCAACATGCATTTCCCATCACCGCGAACGTCAATATTCCCATCATAGCGCTATGTCTGGAGCGGATCATAGAACACTGCAAGCGCAAAGATGGATCATTTGATGTGGAACTGTATACGATCTTGACGGCAAAGGTCATCATTCATGAGTACGCTCATGCAGTAATGGCTCTACCGTATGGCTCTATCGGCGCAAAAAACGACACCTTCTACCTTTGGATGGAAGAAGCGATGGCAAATGCGTTCACGCTGAGCTGCTTTTATGCACATCATCGATCACGAGTAAATTATCAGCACCATTTCACCTCAAATGAACATAAGATTGTTCATGAGACGCGATCGTTGGGTCTGGATCCAATTGCTGTTGTAAATGACTTTATGCTGAGTCAGCCTGCGAACTATTCCTTGGGCGTGTTTCTGCATGAGCATGTGCTTGGTCATTACTGGCTCTGGAGCATGAGGAAGGAATCGTGCAACAGTCGCGAACGCGAAAAGGATGCTTGGAATAAGAGTGCCTGCACTGAGTCTACAAATCGCAAGAGCGGCCGTCAGCCAAACGATGTCAAATCATTCAAAGCTAGATTCTACGATGTTCTTGGCACGTCGGAATCAGAAGTTGATAATGCGAGCGTGCTGTATCCACTAGAAAAACGTCTTTTTCATGCCGTGCTTTGCGGCGATGTACGATCCTGCTCGACATTGCTGATCGAAGATGGGGTCAATGTCAACTGCACGGACATAAATGGTTGGACGCCATTTCAATGGGTGAAACACGTGGAGCATCAACACAAGATCGATATTGCCAAGCTTCTTGTTGAATACGGTGCTGACGTTTCAAAAACTGTCGTTGATTATGATGACTTTGAGCGCCACTTTGGAGCAGACGCTAGCTGGTTGCCAGATACAATAAAGGCAAGTTTCACGAAGACAAGACGCGCCCGTGGTGCCTTCGGTCGCTTCTAGCTTTCAGGAGATCATCGCGTTGTGTCCGCCCGAGCAACTTTATCTTACTTCTTAGGCCTGCTTGCTGAGGTCTATCCTGTGTGGCGGCAGGGTGTTGTAGCGGGCCGGTGCCGTGGCGTTGATACGCAGCAGGACCGTGCGGAGCCAGTCGTAGGGGTTGATGCCATTGGCATGGCACGCGGCGGGGCCTAGGAAGAACACGACGCTCTCGATTGTCAGCACCCAGTTGGAAGTTTCAATGATGCCACCCCGCTACTTTGCGAGGACTCCACTTTGGCATAAATCTCTTTCGATTTACACTCAGTCGCATCGATCATTCCTCATGATTACGTGATGGCAAAGCTCGCTAGCACATCTATGTCACAACAGATGCCTTGATCGGGCGGGTAAGAAGGACACCATGGGTTGTAGTAACTCTGCAATGCGATCTATTGCTACGACACACAGCGTCGCCCGTCAACCGTATCGTTGCATAACGAATTGTAGGAATTGGATTCCCGCTTCCGCGGGAATGACGAATGGCGTCATCCGATGGACCACGAACGTTGTGAGGAACCGTGGGACCCTTCGCGGGAATTACGGATCGTCACTCGTACCCCAGGCCAAGGCCCGAGGCTATTAACTTGTAAATGGCCTAATCATATGAACACACTCCTCTCATCGACACTTCAGCGTATCGGGAAGCAGCTTATCGCGGCGGAAGATGCGGCCATGGTGGAGATTGATCCGATTGATGCGCAGTATCTGCAACATGTGCTGGGGCGATACCTGGCAAGTGGTAACGAGTTGCCGTTCCTCTGTGTGCTGTATGCGCAAGCGACGTGCGCAGAAGAGCTTGGACTGCCGCCCGGCCCCTTGCCGGCGTTCGTGTTCCTGACGTGGGCGTATGGGAAGAACGCGTACGCGATGAACGATGTTGCTCGACATGAACGGTATAATTCCGTCATTGACGTTGTGGGCTACTCCCGCACGATTGCGTATGTGCCCGAGTCGATTCATGAGCGCAGCTCGTTCTTTAATGTCATTGGCCCGAAGAGGGAGTTTCTCGACGAAATACGAACGATCGATGAAGGGGGCGTTAACAAGAGCTTCCGTGAAGAGAATGTCGAGGTGCGGTTCGCTAATGAGCCCCCTATGGATGAGTCGGCAGAAGCAACGCGCGTGGAATCTGATGCGGATGATGATCCTACATCAGAACCACCGCCGTTGGATCCGGATGACTGCCCGGTGTGTATCATCTGTGATGATCGTGATGACTTTCGAGAATCAGAGTACCGGCAATTCAAACCCATTATCGATGACATGAGCATTGATGAGCTGGAGGAGTTTATCAAGTTTGTGGATACGCTGTGGGGGGGACCTCTTGGAACGAAAGAGGGACGGATGATGGTGCGAAATCATCCGCTGCTGAAGTTCTCGCATCACGATAAGGGAATTGTTACGTCGAGATTGTACGAATTGCAGAACCTGATTTCTCACGAGATACGGTTCCGTCGAGCAGAACCGTATGAGTTCATCGCCGATGACTCGCAGAGCGCAGAGCCCTATGCTCACTTTGGCCGCGGACTGCGCGTGGATATGCATCGACTCACCTATGAAAACTTCAATGCACTCCCCAAGCTTGGACCGCAGGATTTCCTTGATGTGCGGCAACGCCTTCTTGATGCGGATAAGAGTCTGACGGACCTCATGACGCGTGAAGCCCAGACGCTGTTCGATATGGTGCTCGGTGTTCTCGAACTCACACCGCGACACTACGTCGTTTTGTGCTCCGCCTTCTACCATAGCATCTATGGACCGAAAGTCGATGGTATCATTCAGCCCCCTACAGCACGAACAATCTTGCGTGATGTGTTCAAACAGTCAGAGCTGCACAGTCATCTGAAGCTTCTGTGGGACGTAACCCTCAACGGAATACTTGTGCGGGCAGAACCATCGGTTCCACTCGTAACGCTAGCTGATGCCGAGCACGACCCTCTGGATGATCACTACGTGGTCTCCGATGCATTCCTCAATATGGTCGATGATTACGAAAACAGGTTTCAAGATCGAATTTGTCCGCTGCCCGTGAAGTATCGGACTACCTGCGATATGCAGATCGGATATGACGCCGCGCTTCGAAGGCCGGTTCGTATCAGCATGCCGCATGAGCTGCTCACGTCTCAGGAATGGGGCGATCTGATGTCTACCTTGAACACCTACGAGCCATCTGAACTGCTGCCCATGATCGAGGAGCTGCAGCAGATATGGCGCATCTATCGCTTGACGAAACACATGCCCGACGACCTCGGCGAGCACCACATCTATGGACGCGCCTGCGTGAATGGCGCAATACTGCCGTTCAGACTCTACGTTATCATGAATACCATCCTCTACACCTACTATCGCAGGTCCTATAACCGTTGGTATTACTACCGGCCCGACGAGGAGTTTTTGTGAAGAAGGTGGCCCTTAGCAATCATGTCGCGAAAAGGTCAGACTGCTTACGGGAGTACATCTTCGATTTCTTTCCTTTATCGATGAGGCCTTCGGAAACTAGGCGCTGCAGCCACATGCGGACCTGTGCGGGCGTAATGTTCAATGCGGTGGCAATCTCTACTTCAGACTTGGGTGCTTCAAGCATCGTGATGATG
>VEQR01000118.1 GCA_018883125.1 Candidatus Kapaibacterium sp. | reverse complement strand
ATGGTTGGCTAGGCCGCTGTGGCAAGGTTATCGGGAAGGGGGCGAGGGGGGGGGATGTCTATTGAGAAGTCAATACAGGTGTGACCAAACATACATTGGGTTTGGGGTGTTGGGTTTTGGGTGTTGGGTGCCCTCGTCATTCCCGCGTAAGCGGGAATCCATGCGTTCAATCGTCGTTCCCGCGAAAGCGGGAATCCATGCGTTCAATCGTCGTTCCCGCGAAAGCGGGAATCCATGCGTTCAATCGTCATTCCCGCGAAAGCGGGAATCCATGATGATATCTGCTGCCCGACGAACTCTCTTCGCACAATTGCCCAGGGCTTCAGCCCTGGGACAACAGGGTGAATTCACAATCACAGAGAATTGGCAAAGGGGGCTTGCCTCATTTTCCCAGGGCTGAAGCCCTGGGCAATTATGCGAAGAAGCCGTGCAGTCTCGCCCGATTCAATGCGTCATTTGGCGTATATTGACATGACATTCGACGCCCCCACGGGACTAGGCCCAAGAGGATAATGAATGCTTGTCTCTCGTCTCTCGTCACTTGTCACTTGTCACTCGTCACTTGTCACTCGTCACTTGTCTCTCGCCCATGATCCCCATCGCCTCCACATACAGCGTCATGAAGCTCAAGATGTCATCGATGGCTTCGCATTCGTACACGCTTTTAGATGTTCACCGCGACATTCAAAAGGGCTATCGGATGTCGTGCGCCATGGCGGTAGCCGAGCGGCTTGGCATTACTGATGCGCAGCTGGCCGAGCTGCTGGGAGTGAGCATTCGCACATTGCAGCGTATCCCCGACGCCAAGAGCCCCCTGAGTGCGCAGATGAGTGATCGGCTCTTTCGATTGGCGCGAATCGTTGCGATGGCCGAGTATGTATTGGAGGGGGCTGATTCGGCCCGCATATGGATGCATGAGCCGCAGCGCGGGCTTGGTGGTGAAAAGCCCCTTGACGTGATCACCAGTGAAGCTGGCTACCGGGAAGTGGAGGATCTGCTCGGGCGCATCGAGTATGGAGTGTATTCCTGATGACCTGCTGGCGGCTTGTTAAGGAACGTCGAGCCGAGAATGTCCTAAGTGGCGATGGGTCGCGCCTCTTCGGTGGAGGCTGGAACCATCCCGGCCAGAGTATCGTGTATGCCTCATCGAGCCTTTCGCTCGCAGCACTTGAGGTCTTTGTGCATCTGCATGGTCACGAAGTGAACCTGCGCTTCCGAGCGTTTCAGCTTAGCATGCCGGACAACGCCGTCGAGGTTATCACCACAGAGGATCTCCCTGACGGATGGCGCTCGTCTCCGTCAACCGATGAGTGCAAGGCCATCGGTTCAGCGTGGGCATTATCACAGCGGTCGCTCGCGCTCGCAGTGCCCTCGATCATCGTCCCCCAGGAAACGAACATTCTCCTATCAACTAACCATCCTCTGTTCAAGCGCGTGCGCATCACCTCCGAACATGCGTTTGCGTTTGATGAGAGGATGTTCTGACATATGTGCGAGCGGAGGACTGGGCGGGGTGATGGGGATCGTCGCCCAATCTTCACCTCACATTAATTGTGGTGAAAGACATCTACGAATTCTAACGAGCTTCGGTCGACTACCAACCAATAGGTTTGGTTATGACGCTTCCCGTGCTTGTGGTCACCACATCAGGTAGCTGATTACGTCGCAGTATGGACCATTTGACGTGGAATACCCCGGAAGCGACATCCTTCAGACGGTCGCTCACGCTAGCCCTCTTGGGATCTTGTGGTACATAGCCGATGACCACGCTTTTACGGAGTTCATCGCAGACCATTCGTACCGGTTCGCGCAGATCAGAGTCATTTGATAGAACAAGGGCTGTGTCGTACTCATTGCGCCATGCATCGTTTAGCATCGTCACTGCCAGATTTACGTCGGATCCCTTCTCCTCACGAGTGAATACTCGCGCATACACTGGATTCAGCGGTTTGATCTCCTTCGGATATGCGTGATTATGCACCGAAAGATACTTTTCAGAACCACTAGGTTGGACGACCTTATGCAGACCAGGCGGAATGCGGCTGGTTGCCTCAGGAAGGAACAGATTCGAGTTTGCAACCAGTAATCGTTCAACTGGTCGATCGATACGCTTTCTCATGAACGAGCCTAGACATACAGAGACTCTTTTATCGGTCGAGATAGCGCGAATGTATGCCTGCTGCCGCATTGGCCTGCCCTTATCTCCATCTCCATCGACATGAGCAGTAAAGTACTTTATTTGCTTGACCGCTCCAATGTTTCCGCAGATATCATCGCAAAGTGCACCTAGGTCTAACCACTTTGCGCCAGCGGCACGCAGGGCATAAAAGAGATTGAAGCCATCGACGTAGACAGCAACCCTATTCATGGCAAATGACTAACACATCAATGGTATAAAAGCAGCGAGCCGCCCGAGGGCGGCTCGAGTACCTGCGAAACCAAGTCGCAGGCGGATTAGTGTTGCGAAAATAGGGAACGAACTCGAATTACAAGGTATTGTATATGAGGGTACTCCCGCATGGATCCCGGCTTTCCCCTCCACCTCGCTATGGTTCAAGTCCTTCGTCATATCTCCTCACAGACCTTCGTTTCCATCGTCAAGAAATACCTTGTCGACCATCCCCCTCAGCTCCTCAACCGTGTATGGCGGAATAAGTCGGTGCATCATACTGTGGCAGTTCGGACAGACTGGGACGAGATCGGTTGACGGGCATCGTCGCCCCGTCGGGTTGGGGCGAGACGCAGTCTCGCCCGTGGGGTATGGGCTTCGCACAATTGCCCAGGGCTTCAGCCCTGGGGAAGCAGGGTGAATTCATAATCACAGAGAATTAGCAAAGGGGGCTTGCCTCATCTTCCCAGGGCTGAAGCCCTGGGCAATTTTGCGAAGAGCAGGATCCATCGTCATAACCCATGGATTCCCGCGTTCGCGGGAATGACGGGGGTTCGCATGGATTCCCGCGTTCGCGGGAATGACGGAGGTGCGCATGGATTCCCGCCTTCGCAGGAATGACGGGGGTTCGCATGGATTCCCGCGTTCGCGGGAATGACGGGCCTTCGTCTGGATGACGGTTCAACCTCAACTGCGAATGCACGTTAACTCACCGACCACTTCTCAATTAGAGTCGAATTGAATTCACATCGAAGTCAATCACGCCTTCCCTCCCATCATCCCCCTCAGCTCCTCAACCGTATAGGGCGGCGTACGTCGGTGCATCATACTGTGGCAGTTCGGACAGACTGGGACGAGATCGGTTGACGGGTTAATGCTGTACGAGCCCCCTGCTGCTGAGATGGGGCGACGATGATGAACGTGGATGAATCCCCTACCGATGGGGCCGTATACATCTTCGAAGTTCATCTCGCATACGAAGCAGTCTGTACCATGGATGCGTATCGCAGCATCGCGTGCTTTGCCGGAGCGCTCGTAGCTATTAGTGCTGAGCTGACGGAGCGCACCTTCGGAATAGAACGATTCGAGCTCATCGAGTGGCAAGGGGCTTGAATCAGCGTTGCCTCGGATCGAAGTACGATGATCTCGCCAGAGCCGGAACAGATGGGCGTTGTGTTCCTTAGAGAGAATGTAACCTGACCTTCGAATCGGCGCGTTGAATACCTCCGACAGCACAGAATGCTGAGAGAGGTTGTCGCGAAGCAATGGCACATCGTGAGACGGATGAAGGATCGCGTCGAATTGGACAGCAACGCTCAATTGTGTCTTACCAGGGCTGTCAAATGCCTCGGTCTCGTGAGGAGGTGAAACGACAATCCCCGAAGCAACGATGCCTTTCGGTTCGTCACCCGTTCGCATGACGTAGAACGGCATTCCAATTCGTATCCTGCGTGGACCGAAGATCTTCCATGTCTCAACATATGGCATGCCTCGAGCGACATCCTCGATCCTTTCCTCCAGACCAGGCCACTCCCATCGCTTCGGATTCCACAGAAGAATCAAACACTCAGACGATTCACCTTCTCTACTGCGATCAACATGTTCGGCGTGCGTGAGCGAGGTCAATGCTGCCGCAACACCTTCATGCAAATCTTCTTGGGGAACGGTGCTTCCATCAACGAGCACCCAGTCGAGGCCGGTGTGAAGCGCTCCACAATGTTTGATGTGCTCCGCCCCATGATGATCCACAAGCGCACGATAGTGCTCGGTGGTCATTAGACAGCCGATCGACTCGCGGCTGTATGGCACGTAAACCCATGTGCCCATGAATGTCACCGGATGCACACCATGCATCGTAACGTCGAACTTCAGACGGTCATCGGAATCATCAATTCCCGAGCTACGGATGACCTCATACACCCACTGCGTGCTATGCAGACCCCATTCGGGGTCCGACGATACCCGCACGCTCTGCCAAATGTCGTCCTGTCCGCTGCTCATTCGTACGAGAGTGTCAGATGTTCAAGATGGTTGCTGAGGGGGCGGAAATGAGCGCTTCCAACTCGCTTAGTTCCGTGATCTCTGCTGAGCGCCACGTTCCAAAACTGCCTGCCTGGTTGACGGCTGCGATCCAAGCCTGAAGGGCTTTGCGCTTTGCACGGCTTTCATCATTGGGTTGCCCCTTGACCTCCAAAATCAGCGTTTCGCCACTTGCCATGCGGACAAGAAAGTCGGGCAAGTAGCGCCGACGTGATCCGTTCCACAGATACGAAATGTAAAAGCCGAGATGGTCGTTCTTGGCCCACGACTGCACGGTTGCGACATCGGCACGCTCAAACGTCTCGGCTACGAAGGACTCCCAGGCGGAATCGGTGGCAACCAGATTCACATGTGACCGCTGCGCTGGACGAACCTTCTTGGTCGTGTACCACGTGCGCATGTCGCCCGTGCGGCCAATCGGATTGTCGTCGAACACAAGCTCTGTCGACTCCCGATTCTGAATGGCGACATAGCCCATCAGATGCTGAATGATCGGGTCGAGACACTGGCCGATGATAATGCGACGAGCTATGGTGTCGTCGGCCGGACGATTCTTGATCTGAAGCTTGTCCGAATTGATAAATCGACCGATGATCTGGATCAGCTGAAGCGCCAGGAAATCCCTCCTGCCAGGATATCCATCAACAAGCTGTTCAACAGCTCGTTGGGCAGCGATAAATGTCAGTCTCTGCAGACGGAACTCGTCGGGCATCAACGAGAGGTCAATCTCGGTGACCTTTGAGAAGTCCTCGGCGCCCCCAAGCGCCGGTGCGATCTCCGCCTTCACAGGCACAGTTGTCGGGTCGATCACATACGGTTCCACGGCATCCCAATCGATCTCCAGCTTGGGCTTGAGCGTGTACTCCACGCGCACCACATTGGGCCAGGTGATCTCGTGTTCGGCCTTGTTTGGGTCGATCGCG
>VEQR01000117.1 GCA_018883125.1 Candidatus Kapaibacterium sp. | reverse complement strand
CGTCCGACGTCAAAGCAGAAGTTCGACTGGTTTCTGAAGCAGCTGCGCGATGAAGGGGTGACGGTGTTCATTCGTTCTTCGAGTGGACTCGACATCGACGCTGCGTGTGGCCAGCTTGCCTTCTCGCATGAAGGGGGCATTGCATGAGCCCCTTTCCATCATGCCTCCGCACGTGGCTGCTGGCTCTCTTCCTGATTGTTGTACCCTTCGGTACGATGTATGCCATAGATGATGCTCTGCTCATTGAAATGGAGATCGATCCTGAGGTAGAGTACTATATCCGGCTTCAGTCGGGAGATGTGATCACGGGGCTCCTGTCACCGGTGGCAACTGATGGTAGGGGATCCAACGTGAGCATAACAACATCCGTTGGAGTGCTCAAGGTGTATGCGCAAGACATCGCATGGATCGGTACGCGCGAGCAGGCGCATCGTGCGCGCAATCGCGGCTTCGTTATCCCGACGGCAGAGCCAATTGGCCGTGACTTCTATATCGGCGTTACCTCGGCGGCAATACCCACTGTCGGTTTCGGGCTATTCGACATCGGAAGCGTTGTGCTTGCCCGTTCCTTCATTCCGGGTCTTTCCATGCGAGAGCAGCTCTCGCTCGTAAATCTTAAGGCCACCGTGTACGAGGCAGAGAACGGACTTGTTGAGTCCGGACGTCAGTTTTTCGCCGTTGGCATCAATGGCACGTGGATCAATGATGTGAACTTCATTGGCCATCTCTACGGCGTTGGTACCTTTACCGGCACCCGATCCCGCGTCAGCAGCGTCGTGTTCTCCAAGGCCTTCGGACGTGACGATTACACCGTCAACCTCGGTACGCTAGGTAGCTCATTCCGCTTTCCTTATGCGAGCGGCACATTTGGGGTGGGGTTGATGATCGACGTGCGGTTTCCGGAGTTTCATGATCTGCACGCCATGGCTGAGCTCTGGGGCGTTGATATCGGGCGTCCGGCCCAGTCGGCGTTTGTCGTGGGACTGCGAAAGGTCAACACCGCCACCACCTATGACTTTGGTCTCGCACTGTTGCCCGGAGGCGCCCTTGCCCCGGTGATCAACTTCGCCTATACGCCGTGATGGCCTTCGGCCACTTGTAGTCACGGGGCCTGGTGTGCCTGGGGCACAGATTACAGCACCACTATTGATATCGCACGAGGTAAGCACAACCTCCTGGAGCAGCTGACAACAGCGTGGATAACTATCACTTGTGTGTGTGTGTGTGTGTGTAGGTTGACTATCAACAGTTTTAGTTACCGTTTTATGGAGGTTGACATGTGGGCAATTATATGCACCGTTACGACGATGCTCGTCTTTACAGTCGGGCAAGTTCACGCCCTTGAAGTCGGCTGGAAAGAAATAGTGTTACCAGGCGTGTATACTGAGATTGAAGCTTCTCAGCGCAAGCCCAATGAAATGCCATTTGTTTGCTATCCGCCCTGTGAGAAAGCATGCGTTTGGCTTACGTGGCTTCCCAATCCCTATGGTCAGATACAAGGAAGCTATCCCAAGCCAGAGGACAGGGCAGCCTATTGGATACCTTCGTTGAACAGGGGCTATACTGATGTACGCTTCAATGGCTGCGTTGCAGATCCTTTTACGCACGCCATTACGCATTATGTTACGGAGACGTCGAAGACACAAGTTGTTACCACTGAGGCTGGTATTCAAGTCTGGTTTGAGTCCGAAACCAAGTGATCGACGGCGACTCCAACCTCAATAATCTCTTCGATTAAACTTCTAATGAGATCGGGGTGGGTCAGTTGATATGACTCACCCTAGTTTTTATTCTCCCCATCCCTCGGGAGCGGTGCATCGGAACCTCGATTCTCTTCACAGAGTAAAAAGCAAATCATGGTAAAGGACGGCCCTAGTTCGGAAATTCACAGCTGGCAAAACCTGTTTCTGGTCTTCAGTTGCGTTTGTCTGCTCGTGTTACTACAGCCTACAAGACTCCTTTCTGTTTCAGATGAGTCGGTGCTGTTTTTAACAACCGCTGGCTCGTGTCAAACGGCGTGCAGCGTCACAATGCACAATTTCGAGAGAATCGTCAGAAGGCATTTACCTGCTAATGACAGCATACCAACTCGTGTGTTCATCACAGACGTTCGGAAGGCTGCGGCCCGGTATTACAGCGAGCAACTGAGATTTGAATTACAGGATAGTCTTGATCCATTACAAAGACAGCTAACCAAGGGCATGCAGACGCCTATTGCGGTTCTTTCAGGAACAGACCGACGACTTCTAGTAGTGGACGATCTGACAAAGAAGGATCCCGCCATGCTTGACAGTCTGGTTGGAGCGTTTCTTGCACAGAGCTTAGACCCAGTGCAGCATAGCTACATCGAGTCTAGCCCCTTACGGAGCCTTCATGAGGTCGAGATTAGCTCGGTCCAATCACTTTCGGATTCGGTCGTATTGATCTTTGACCGCCTGCGGGGGGAAGCGCTGATTGCTTCAATCACAAACGACCAGATGCTGCAAAGGGCCCAACTCCCTGCGTCTGTAAAGTACCAGTTTAAAGACTCTACGAATGAAAAGATATGGACAGAGTACGAACGTATGGGTGTGAAGATGACGCAGGTTCTATGTGCGTACGTACCCGACACCGCAAATCATAAAATTGTGTTTGCCATAACTCAGTACTACTTGATGAATGACGGCGCGACAGGCAGCGCAGCAGGTACCGATCAGAACAAACGCATATCAGGACGAAATGCACGCTGGCAATTTAGGCCCGACACCAATGACGGAGCGAGGCATCGAACTGATTCCGCTACGCAGTCGATGATCGGTGTATTTGGACTTGCCCCTCAAAGAATAGGGGGTGTTACGTTGCTAAATGGAGGTACAAAAGATATGTACTCGAATGATCCGGATGCTCAGTTCATTGTAACATATGCTGACGAGAAAGGCGAACATCTTGTTGTTTCGCGTTCGCATGTCTCAAGCAAGGACAGCTCGTTTGACTTTTCCTCCTTGACGAGGCTGTCTGGGATGTACGAAGGCCGTGTAATGATCGCCAATTTCTTCAATGGAGTTTTCGGGGTGTTTGATACAGCGAGTCGAAGAATACACCATTTACAGCCGATGGGCCCTCTACATGCACTCTTTAACAACAAGACGCGCGTAATCAAAGTTGGTGGTTTCATTGGTCCGTATATGTTGCTGGACACAGCTCAGAGGCGCTTCCACGTTGTATCACTATCCGTTGTTGAGGAGACGCTGAAATCTGCTCCGCTGGGCTTGGTCGTCAACACCTTCGATTTTGATTCCGGCCAACATCTATGCATGAAGGCATTTTACACGGAAACCGAAATCGGATTGAGAAGCTTGTTGCCCTTTAACGTGCGTAACGCTGTTCTGTACGCAGTTAGCCAGGGTGAAGGCTCTACCGAGCTTGTGAAGATCAAACTTTAGCATCGCGGTATCCACCCGAGCAACTTCATTTTGCGGGGTAGGCCTGCGTGCTGAGGTAGATCCTGTGCGGCAGCGGGGTGTCGTATCAATCCGGTGCCGTGGAGTTGATGCGCAGCAGGACCGTGCGGAGCCAGTCGTAGGGGTTGACGCCATTGGCGTGGCAGGTGGCAAAGAACCAGCGGTAGATGGCGATGTTCTCGGCAGCAGCATGCGATCCGGCAAAGTGCAAGTTCTTGCGGTCGAGTGCAACGGGCCGGATGGTATTCTCCATCTGGTTGTTGTCGATCTCCAGATGACCGCTGTGCAGGCTACAGAAACCCTTTGAATGTGTCGAGCATCGGACGGCTGTGGACCTGTCAGCGGCCTTTCTCGTATTCGAAGTAGATCATTTTGCCCAACTGTGCAGGATAGCCCCAGAGGAAGCCCTTACGCATATCTGCAGGTGCTGTATCGAGCCAGAAGCTCATGCTGCCGGCAGCGTTCAGCAGCATCAGCGCACCTCGATGCGTGTTCCGCTGGCAAGCGTAATCACCACCATGCTCACCCCATGGGCGCCCGGCAACGGCGTCTCGGTGCGCAGCGGCACGAGCTCGCGATGACGCACTGGCTCATGTCCCTGCAACGTGTCGTATGGTTCACGATACTGCCGGAACCACTACTGCATCGTCGAATGCGACATGCCCAGCTGCACGGCAATCCTCGCTCACACATTCACGCCAGAACAGGCGTACTTGCTCGAGGTGATACTTTGATTTCGGCATTGGCCTCTTTCCCGGAGGCGCCCTTGCCCCGGTGATCAACTTCGCCTATACGCCGTAGGTTAGCCCCTTAACCTTGTATTTTAGGAGGCAGCCTCCTAAATTACAAGGATGAAAGCTCGGTTTCTCGAAGAAACGCTCCGTCAACGGCTTGAGACCACTCCCGCTGTTGTCCTGCTCGGATCCCGCCAGGTAGGGAAAACGACGATGGCGCGCGCCATCGCATCGGAGCGCGACGCCGTATATCTCGATCTCGAAAGTCCAGCCGACAGGGCGAAGCTGTCAGATCCTGAGCAGTTCCTTACCATGCATCTGGACCGACTGGTTGTGCTTGACGAGGTTCACCGGGTACCACACCTCTTTCCAATTCTCCGCGGCCGCATCGATGAGGCACGTCGTCGCGGCAAGCGAAGTGGATTGTATTTGCTTCTCGGATCTGCCTCAATCGATCTGCTCGACCGTTCAGCCGAGTCACTTGCCGGTAGAGTAAGTTATCTGGAGCTCCACCCGTTGTCGCTGCTGGAATTTGAAAGCAACCACCAGGAGTGTCAAACTCAACTCTGGCTGCGAGGAGGCTATCCTGACTCGGTCTTGGCCGATTCTGACGCGCAGAGTTACGTATGGCGCAGTGATTTCGTCCGAACGTATCTCGAACGGGAGGTGCCGCACTTTGCACCGCGGAAATCAACAGAGCAGATGCGGCAGCTCTGGACGATGCTGGCGCATCTACAGGGTCAAGTCTTGAACGCTTCCATGTTGTCTCGCAGTCTCGGTACGGACTTCAAGACCGTGCAATCATACGTGAATCTGCTCGAGCAGCTTCTTCTTGTTCGCACAGTCCAGCCATGGCATGCGAACATTGGAAAGCGACTCACGAAACGTCCGAAGCTTTACGTGAGGGACAGCGGAATCGTTCATTCTCTGCTCGGCATTCGAACGCACGATGATCTATTGGGACATCCTGTGGCCGGAGGCAGCTGGGAGGGATTTGTTCAACAGCAAATTGCAACTCTCAATACCGGCCACTACCGGATGTACTTCTACCGGACCTCCGCCGGGGCGGAAATCGATATCCTCTTGCAGTTTGACGATGGAGAACTCTGGGCCATCGAGGTAAAGAGCGGGCTTGTCCCCACAGCGCGTCGTGGCTTCTATGAGGCAATACAAGACCTCTCCCC
>VEQR01000036.1 GCA_018883125.1 Candidatus Kapaibacterium sp. | reverse complement strand
TGACTGATGACGGATGACTGATGGCTGATGACTGATGGCTGATGACCGATGACTGATGACTGATGACCGATGACCGATGACCGATGACCGATGACTGATGACTGATGACTGATGACTGATGACTGATGACTGATGACTGATGACTGATGACTGATGACTGATGACTGATGACTGATGACTGATGACTGATGACTGGCTTGCAGGAAGGTCAAACCTTACGATGGTACCTCCGTAATTCCGTAATTCCGTAATTCCGTCACTCCGTACCTCCGTCACTCCGTACCTCCGTAATTCCGTCACTCCGTACCTCCGTAATTCAGTAATTCCGTCACTCCGTACCTCCGTAATTCAGTAATTCCGTACCTCCGAAATCCAGTAATTCCGTACCTCCGTAATTCCGTAACTCAGTAATTCCGTAACTCTGTACTTCCAATGCGCCTCCCCAAACACATAATCGAACAGGTGCGCCTGCAGTCGGACATCGTTGATGTCATTGGCGAGCATGTGAAGTTGCGGAAGAACAACCGCAACTTCATCGGCCTGTGCCCATTCCACAAGGAGAAGACGCCGTCGTTCAACGTGAATGCGGAGCGGGGCATCTTCAAGTGTTTTGGGTGTGGCAAGGCTGGGAACGTTATCACGTTCGTGGAACAGCACATGCACATGGGCTTTGTGGATGCGGTTCGGCATCTGGCTCAGCGGGCCGGGATCGAGATTCCGGAGGAGCGGCGGGAGGATCCGACGGGTGAGTTTGCACGGCAGGATAACGCCATGCGTGCCCTGCGCGAGGCAACCGACTTCTACCAGCAGGTGCTCGAATCATCGGACGGAGCTCCGGCACGGGCGTTCTTTCGCAAACGCGGATTTTCCGAGCAGACATTCAAGGACTTTCGCCTTGGTGCTGCGCCTGCCGCATGGGATGCCACGATGCAGCATCTTCTGTCAAGGGGCTTTGCCATCGAACACCTTGTAGATGCGGGACTTGTTATTACCCGTGAGGACGGCAAAACGTATGACAGGTTCCGCGGACGCGCCATGTTCGCTATCGCAGACTCCGGTGGACGCGTTGTTGGCTTCAGTGCACGAACATTGACCGACGACCCGGGTCAGCCGAAGTACGTCAACTCCCCGCAGTCGATCGTCTTTGAAAAAAGCAAGCTTCTTTATGGTCTAGATCGTGCCAAGCGAGCTATTCAGGGGGACCGCACCACGATCATTGTGGAAGGTCAGGCCGACGTCATCACGCTCCACCAGGCAGGTATCACCAACGTTGTCGCCAGCTCCGGCACAGCGCTTACACCCGACCACCTGCGAATCCTGAAACGGTTTGCGGATGCCATCATTCTGGTGTTCGATAGTGATGAGGCCGGACAGAAGGCAATCACCAAGGGCATTGAGCTTGGCCTGGCTGCCGGCTTCGATGTGCGCTGCGTTGTGCTGCCTGTAGGTACCGACCCCGATTCGCTCGTGCGCGATCAAGGGGCTGATGCACTCCGCCCCCTGATCAGCGGCGCTGTGTCGTGGCTGATGTACCAGACTGACCGTCTGCGATCGACGGGGCAGCTCGATGATGCCACGCAGCAGGCACGGGCTGTACGGGTGATGCTGGAGTGGATCGCCTCTGTACCCGACTCCCTGCGTCATCCGTTTCTCATCCGCGACCTTGCCGAGGCTTTTCGTTTGAACGAGCAAGTGCTGTCGGAAGAACTGCGTCGCATCACAACCGGCAATCCGCCACGTCAGACAGTACGGGAAGGAGCCCCTTCCCCAAGCACTCAGCGAAGCAGCACAGATGTAGCACCGGTACCGGCAACTCTCTCGTACAAGGCGGCTTTGCTACCGTCCGAACGGGAACTGATCCGCGTTGCGCTTACAGCACCGGATGGACTGGCTATCCTGCTGCACGAGGCGAACATCACGCCGGAACAGTTCTGGAGCGAAGGCGGACGCAAGATCTTCCGAAGTATCACAACCGGCGACGATGAGCGTGGTAATGCGGCTGACCATGTCCTGCATGATCCCGCTTTGAGCACCGATGAGCGACGCGAAGTGGCCGACATCATGTTTGCGGCAGCGGCACCCAGCGCCTCGTGGAAGCAGTTTGATGTGGTGGTGCCGGATTACGAAGTGCACCGTAGCATTCGTGATGCACTTCTCAGCATTGAGATCCACCGCGTGCATCATCGCATTGACCTTGCCACGCAAGCACTTGAGCAGATGGCCGATCTTGATGAGCGCAAGCGTCAGATGTTTCAGATCTCGAACCTTATCCAGCGTCGCGAGCAGCTCCGCGCACGTTTCTCACACGATCCACGAGACCTCTCTTGGCTACACGCCGATCAAACGTCCTAACGCTGCTCGTGTCCGTGCTCATGGCCTGCGGCCTGTGGACGTACGTTACGCTTACGCGGACGTATGAGGACGACGTTGACGTGCCTATCGCGGTAACGCCCCCTGCCGGACAGAACATCATCTCGGCCGTTCCGGCAACGGTGACCGTACGCATTCGTACCACTGGACTGCGCATCGCTAACTTTCGCATCTTCAATCAACCGGACACCTGCAACCTTGCTCTTGAGGAGCAATCACCCACGGACCCCAGCGCATTTCGAATCGGGAACGGAACACTTCTCAGCACTATCGCTGCAGCACTTGGAGTGCGTGTTGTGCGTGTTTCGCCCGTTGACATTACCGTACGAACAGGCACACCGGTGATCAAGAGCGTACCGCTTCGCGTTGCCCACTCCATCAGCTGCCGTCCGGGATTCATCATGACGTCAGCACCGACGCCGGATCGCGCAAGTGTTACGCTCAAAGGTGTGAATGCTGTCATAGCGCCAATCTCACACTGGACCACGAAACGCATCATGCTTGATGATGTGCACGAAAGCTCTACTATCGAAGTGCCGATGAGTGACTCACTCGCTTCGATGGTCGACGTAATGCCCAAGTCCGTCCGCGTGCATATCAGCGTGCAACAACTTGCCGAGATCGACATTCATGACGTACCTATCACGCTTTCTCAGCGGCTGATCGACGAGGGGTACGTGGCTCGTCCGTCGCGCATACGCGTAACACTGCGAGGGGGCGTCGATGATCTTGCAACGGTCACGAGTGCAAATCTGCGGGCCGAGATCGCCGACGCAAACTCGTACGGAATTGTGCTGCCGACCGTTGTTGCCCCCGCAGGCATGCGCGTTATTGCTGTGCTGCCACGCACTGTGCAGCTTGTTCGACGTCAGCCACTGTAGCCCAGCCGAAACAGCAGCGACGAGTCTCCGTAGCTGAGGAATCGATAGTCGTTCTCCAGCGCAGCATCGTAGATCGTGCGCCAGTGTGCTTCACCAACAAAGCCGGCAATCAGCGCCAGCAGCGTGTTTCCGGGCTGGTGAAAATTGGTGATGAGTGCATCGACGGAACTCACCCGACAGCCCGGCGCAATCATCAACTGCGTCGTTCCCCAGAGTGTGGATAGGTCGTGCTCGTCCATCCACGTCGCAACACAACGCATAGCCGTAGCCCGATCGATACGAGTGAGGGTGTCATCGAAGGCATCCCATTGCCCAACCGCGATATCGCACGCCTCCATGCTACCGTCCCGCATCAGCCGTGCCCCCCAGAGAAACACCGATTCCAGTGTACGGATCGACGTGGTGCCAACGGCTGTGATCATGGCACCGCGCTCAGTGGCACGCGCAAGGTGTTCGAGATTCGTCCGGGTAATTCCGATACGTTCGCTATGCATCACGTGGTCCTTCAGCTCGTGCGCTTCCACGGGTCGGAAGGTGCCAAGCCCCACGTGCAGAGTAACCCTTGCAAGGTCGATCCCGCGGGCCGCAACATCATCCATCACACGCTGCGTAAAGTGCAGCCCTGCTGTTGGTGCCGCAACCGAGCCATTCTCACTGGCATAAATCGTCTGATAGCGTTCCTCGTCGGCCTGCTCAACCTCCCGCTGAATGTAGGGCGGAAGCGGTATTGTGCCAAGGTGTTCGATCACTTCGGCAAGCGTTGCGCCCCCTTCCCAGGAGAGTTCAACGATGCCCTCCGTGGAGGACCGCTCGCGCACCGTGATAGTAAGCGACCCGTGATCGCTGGTCAACACCATACCGGGCAGCACATTGCGTCCGCCGATGAGACAGCGCCAAACCGAAGCACTGCGTGATGCCAGAACCACGGCAGGATCCGTTGACGGGGCCACCGGGTCCGTTACCAGAACTTCCACAAGCCCACCGGTCGGCTTGCGCATCGTAAGCCGAGCAGCGATCACACGCGTCTGGTTCACCACAAGCATCGACTCCGGGGTCAGAAGCTCCGGCACGCGTCGAAATGTCGTATGAAGTATCGGGACCTCTGAACCGCGCCATACCAGTAACTTACTTGCGTCGCGTTCCGACAGCGGGTGCATGGCAATCCGCTCGGCCGGAAGATCATAGGTTAACATTTTGTTCTCCCATGGCGAAACCCGACCGGGCATGGTCGGGTCAAAAGCGCATTCGCACCACAGCACATCAGAACAATCTCCAGGGTCATAGACATGCAAGATAACTCCACCCCAATCCCGCCCCCTCCCGGCTCGAGGCCCAATTATATTCCCTCGCAGAGTGGTGCCACTATGCCACCCGCACCGAAGCGCAGCCGCTGGTGGATCCCCGTTGCGATCATCGGCGGAATACTTGTCGTGGGCGCGGTGATCTTCTTTGTGGTCATCGGTGCCCTGATCGGCGGCATCTTCGCCGGCATGGAGGATGGTGCCAAGCACGCGGCCGTTAAGGACAAGAGCGTACTGGTGATCGACCTGTCAGGGGGCTTACCGGAGTCCTCCGTGGAGGACCCGTTTGCCGCATTTACCGGCGGATCAAAGGGCGGTACGTCTCTGTATGATGTGTTGCAGGCGATCGAAAAGGCATCGGCGGACGATAAGATCCACGGACTCTACATCACCGGTGGCGCCTCCGGTGCCGGCATGGCCAAGCTATCGGAGGTCCGCCAGGCAATCTTGAACTTCAAGAAGTCCAAGAAGTTCGTTTACGCCTACATGGACATGGCTACAAAGGCCCAGTACTTTCTTGCCTCGGCGGCCGACTCGATCTATATGCCCGAAGAGGGTATCATTGAGTTCACGGCCTTTGGCGCATCAGCCCCCTTCATGAAGGGGCTTTACAACAAGCTGGGTGTTACCTGGCACGTTGAGCAGTTCGAAGAATACAAGTCGGCCGCCGAAACCATGTCGCGCGATAAATGGTCGGAGCCGGCCCGCGAAGAAGTGCGTGCCCTGCTGGAGCAGCGAACGGATATGTTCCTGACGGCCGTGGCGGAGTCTCGCCGTCTGGAGAAGTCGTACATCAAGGCAGTTATGGACCACGGCGTCTACCTTCCTGACACGCTGAAATACTATCGTCTGATCGATGGACTTGTTCGTGAGCAGGAACTGAAGAAGCGCATTCACCGCCGCATGAACCCGTCCGATACGGCAGAGTTCAAGAAGCTGCGGACGGTTTCCGTTGCGCAGTATATCGACCAGATTCGCGATCGTGATACCGAAGCAGACAAGGGTATTGCCATTGTCTATGCAAGCGGCGTGATCAATTCCGGCAAGCAGCAAAGCCCCATTCAGGAGGCCGGCATCTACTCACAGACGTTCATCAAGAACCTGAAGAAGGCAGCAGAGGATGAGGATGTTGATGGCATCGTCATCCGCATCGACAGTCCAGGGGGCTCTGCATTTGCCTCCGACGAAATGTGGGCGGCAATTCAGGAGGTCCGCAAGCGCAAACCGGTGTACGCATCGATGAGTGACGTAGCCGCCTCGGGCGGGTATTACATGGCCATGGCCTGCGACACCATCATCACGCATCCGGCAACCATCACCGGCTCAATCGGCGTCATCATGGCCCTGCCGAATTTCTCGGGCACCATGGGGAAGATCGGCGTCACGGTTGACACGATCGCCATGGGCGGTTCGGCGAACTTCATGAATCCGACCCTTCCACTTACTGATGCAGAGCGCGAGCGACTGCACGAGTATGGTGCCAACACCTACCGTCGATTCGTGCAGAAGGTGGCCACATCCCGCAAGAAGGACTACGAGGCCACACGTCTGCTTGCCCGCGGACGCGTCTGGACGGGTGAGGCGGCACTCGCCAATGGCCTGGCCGACATCTCCGGAGGACTCAACGATGCCATTGCGGCTATGAAAACTCGCCTCGGTGTCGAATCAACTGACGACGTGAAGATCCTTCGGTTTCCGAAGCATACAGATGGGTTGGAGGCACTTCTCGAAATGTTCCGCGGCAGCGACGAAACAGAGGCTGACGAAAACGAAGCATCCTCCCCCAGCGCCTCAACACTCCTTTCAGCCGTGGTGCAGCGGCTCGGAGGAAATACCAGTGCCGCCGAACAGATCCTTGCCGCAATGCCACGAGACCTGCGCACCCAGGTGGATCACACCGCCTCCATCACTCGTCTAGCCATGCACGAACGCGCTCTCATGGTTCTACCGGTGAGTTTTCCGCTCAATTAGACCGGATTGAACTTTTTCCGTCTTCTCTGCGTTCTCCCTGCACACCTTAGAATCGTGCACTGCCGCGGCCGGGTTTCCACCACGAACCCGGCGTATTCACGCGGGGTGCACAGACAACTCAGCAACGCCGGTCCCGCTCCAGGGTCGGCGTTTTTTTTGTCGCTAACTTTGCACCATGAATCTCGAAACATTCCCCAATCCGCGCCCGGGTCGGCGCTATACGATCACCCACATCAATCCGGAGTTCACCTCAGTCTGTCCGAAGACGGGGCTGCCGGATTTCGGGACGATCACGGTACAGTACATCCCCAACGAGACCTGCATCGAGCTCAAGGCCCTGAAGTACTACTACTTCGACTTCCGTCAGCGGGGGATCTTCTACGAAGCAGTAACAAATCAGATCCTCGATGATCTGGTCTCGGCCTGCGATCCAATCTGGATGAAGGTCACAGCCGACTGGAAGGCCCGTGGCGGCATCAACAGCATCATCGAAGCCGAGTACACAAAGGCCTGATGATGCTGACAACCATTTCGAAGCAGTTCCGATGGGAGATGGGACACCGTCTGCCCTTCCATGAGGGACTCTGCCGCAACATGCACGGACACTCCTACGAGGCACACGTGATCCTGACGGGAGAGCCAGACGAGCATGGAATGGTGATGGACTATTACGACATGAAGGGGCTTGTGCAGGAGAAGATCGACGAGCTCGATCACTGCTTTCTCTGCGATGCCAGCGATGCCGTGGTCATGGACTTTCTCCGGGCGCACAATATGAAGTGCGTCATCGTCAACATGCCCACCACCGCCGAGAACATTGCACGTTTACTGCTGGAGCATGTCTGCACCAAGATCCCCCAAGCGCACCGCATCACGTCGGTCCGTGTGCGCGTGTTTGAAACCGAAAAAACCTATGCCGAAGTGGAGCATCACCTATGAGCGTTCGCGTACGATTCGCCCCCTCCCCAACGGGCTTTCTGCATATCGGAAGTCTGCGCACCGCACTGTACAACTACCTGTTTGCCAAGCACCATGGCGGCACGTGTATTCTTCGCATTGAAGACACGGACCGCACACGCTTCGTGGAAGGGGCTATCGAGGAACAGATCTCCTCGCTGGCTTGGGCAGGCGTGACCTTTGACGAAGGTCCACACGTTGGTGGCAACCACGGTCCGTACACGCAGAGCGAACGCTTCGACATGTACCGTGAATACGGCATGAAGCTTGTTGTCAACGGCACGGCGTACTACGCCTTCGATACCGCAGAAGAGCTCGATGCAATGCGGGTACGTCAGCAGGCCGCCGGCATTGCTCCGAAGTACGATCGTTCGGCGATGCGCAACCAGTACACTCTTGGTGAGCAAGAAACACAGCGACTTCTTTCCGAGAACGCTCCTCATGTGATCCGTCTGAAGGTGCCCCTTCATCAGGATGTGCGCTTCAGCGATGAGATCCGCGGCGAAGTGATCGTGAACGGTCGCGAGATCGATGACCAGATCCTGCTCAAGAGCGATGGATTCCCGACGTACCATCTTGCTAACGTTGTTGACGATCACTTCATGGAGATCACGCACGTGATCCGCGCCGAAGAGTGGCTACCGTCAACCCCGAAGCACATCATCCTCTACCAAGCGTTTGGCTGGGAGCCCCCTACCTTTGCGCACGTGCCGCTGCTGCTGAATCCCGACCGCTCAAAGATGAGCAAGCGTCACGGCGATGTGATGGTGCGCGACTTCGCCAAAAAGGGCTTCTTCCCCGAGGCACTCGTCAACTTTGTTGCGCTGTGCGGGTGGAATCCGGGATCAGACAACGAGTTCTACTCCATGCAGGAGCTCATTGATACCTTCACACTGGATCGCGTCAACAAGGCCGGTGCGGTGTTCGACTATCAGAAGCTCAACTGGATGAATGGTGAGTACCTGAAGCGTCGCGATGTGCACGACCTTGCCCGCGAGCTGCATCCAGTGCTTGTGGAACGGGGCTACACCTACATTGACCCCGCCTATGTGGCGGAGGTTATTGAGCTGGTGCGCGAGCGCGTGGCGTTCCTTGGCGACATTGCTGAATTTGCCGATTACTTGTTCGGCGATACCCTCGAACCACTCACCGAAACCGGAGCAGCATCTCTTTCCGGCAACGATACACTAACCACAGCCCTTGATACGTTTCGACAGGGCCTGGATGCGGCATCTCTTGCTGACGCCGACGCATTCAAGGGGCTTGCACAGCGCGCTGCGGAATCAGCCGGCATCAAGATGGGGGCTTTTATGAAACCCCTTCGCCTTGTGCTGACGCATCGCGAAGTGGGAGCCGATTTGTTTCGTACCGTGCAACTACTGGGACACACTCGATGCCTTGCGCGTCTGAACGCATACTTATCTCGCTGATCTCGTGCAGCGTTCTGCTGGTTGCCTGCACAACGCCTCGACCCGAAAATGTTGCCCCATGTGTTACCAAGGACACTCGTGACCTGGTGCTGAGATGGGGCACGGAAGACGATTCGCTGAATGTGATCGAGGTGTATCGCCTGAACACCAAGGGCGAGGTATTCTACTACAAGGGTCCGCGCAAAGACACGATTACTGACGACTACAAACTCCATATCGACCAGCGTGATTACTGCACAACGGCATCAAGCGTGAATTCCTGTTTTCTCAAGACGCAGGCGCTGAACTCCCGTGGACGTAAGGGGCGCTTCATCGAATACTTCAACCCGAGCACAGATGTATATTTACGGGCCGTCTGGAACCCCGACCTGCAGACGTTTCAGAGCCGTGACATGCGCAAAGAATACGAACAGTTGATGAGCATTCTGGATCAATGAATAGTGCGATGAAAATCCTGATCGTCGATGACAATCGCGACTTCTCTGCGACCATTGCTGACGTCGTGAGTTCACAAGGGTGGACGCACGAGGTTCGCAATAGTCCGGAACAGGCTCTTGCCTACCTGGCAAAGAGCAGCCATGAAGTTGCCCTGATGCTGCTCGACATTGAGTTTGGCAGCGAATCGTCGATGACCGGCATCGATGTCCTCGGCAAGTCGATCCGCGAGTTTCCGTCGATTCCTATCATCATGATCTCAGGCAAGGGCACCATCGAGATGGCCGTGCAGGCCACAAAGCTTGGTGCCATCAACTTCATCGACAAGTCAACGCTGAGCAATGACCGATTGATCGAGGTCCTCTCCAGCGCCATGGATCGCATCCGCGCCACGGCCAGTGATGAGGACCGACGTCGTATCATGGAAAGTCATGGCATTATTGGTACAAGCCGTGCCATGATGGATGTGGCTGATCTTATTCTGCGATACGGCCGTACGGATCTCAATGTGCTGGTGCTTGGCGAGACCGGCACCGGCAAGAAGCTTGTCGCCCAAGCCCTGCACGCCGTCAGCCGTCGTGCTCGGCATCCCTTTGTTACCGTTGACATTCCCAACATCCCGCGTGATCTGTTCCAGAGCGAGCTATTCGGTCATACACGCGGCTCGTTCTCCGGCGCTATGGAGAACAAGCGAGGCCTGTTCCACCAGGCCAACAAGGGAACACTCTTCATGGACGAGATCGGCGATATGCCGCCGGAGCTGCAAGCCAATCTCCTGTTGCCGATGGAGCAAAGGGGCGTGCGGCGCCTCGGCTCGGTCGAAGTTGAAGATGTGGACATCCGCTTCGTGAGCGCAACGGACCGCGACCTCTTAAGCGCCATGGCCGACGGACGATTCCGCGAGCAGCTCTACCACCGTCTGCGCGAATGCGAGATCTTCATCCCGCCCCTTCGCGAGCGCACGGATGACGTTCCGGCAATTGTTGAGTACTACATCACGAAGCACAACAAGGACATGGGCGACGCCAAGAGCGTCTCCCCCGGTGCCATCGACTACCTACGCGAGTATTCGTGGCCCGGCAACGTACGTGAACTTGCCAGTACGCTCCGAGTAGCCCTGCAAACGATGTCCAACGACGAACTGGAAGTAGCAGACCTCCACCGAATCCTCGGACGAGCCACCCTTCCGGTACGTCCGGCCAGCCAGTACACCGTCGTTCCGACTCCAGCACCAGCGGTCGCCGATCCGGAACCACCCACCAGCGACGATCGCTCGAAGATTGAGGCGGCTCTCACCCGCACCGCCGGCAACGTCTCCAAAGCCGCTGCTATCCTCGGCATGAGCCGCGAAACCCTGCACAACCGCATCAAAAAAATCGGAATCGATGTAGCGAACTATCGGCCGTAGGGACGCCTTCGGCGTGGGTCATCCCCGCGCAAGCGGGGATCCATCCGGTCAATCGTCATCCCCGCGCAAGCGGGGATCCATCCGTGACTGCCGCCGTCATCCCCGCGCAAGCGGGGATCCATCCGTGACTGCCGCCGTCATCCCCGCGCAAGCGGGGATCCATCCGTGATTGCCGCCGTCATCCCCGCGCAAGCGGGGATCCATCCGTGACTGCCGCCGTCATCCCCGCGCAAGCGGGGATCCATGCGGTCAATCGTCATCCCCGCGCAAGCGGGGATCCATCCGTGACTGCCGCCGTCATCCCCGCGCAAGCGGGGATCCATCCGTGACTGCCGCCGTCATCCCCGTGCCAGCGGGGATCCATCCGTGACTGCCGCCGTCATCCCCGCGCAAGCGGGGATCCATGTGCGATTGCGTCACGCGCCCCCCCGGTAAATGCACATTGTCACAGAGAAACACCTGTGGAGTTCGCATGTACAGAAGGAAGCAGCCCGCTGTCTACATACTAGCCAGCGCACGTAATGGCACCTTGTATATCGGTGTCACTTCGAACATTGTTCGACGCGTATGGGAGCATCGAAATCATCTTGTTGAAGGTTTTACCGCGAGGTACAATGTTACATCGTTGGTGTACTATGAATTGTACGATACGATGGAGGTCGCAATCGCTCGAGAAAAGCAGCTCAAGAAGTGGAATAGAGCATGGAAGATTCAACTCATTCTGAAGACAAATCCTGAGTGGAAGGACCTCTGGGACGAGATCTCACGCTGATGGATCCCCGCTTGCGCGAGGATGACGCATGGATCCCCGCTTGCGCGAGGATGACGCATGGATCCCCGCTTGCGCCGAGGATGACGCATGGATCCCCGCTTGCGCGGGGATGGCGCATGGATCCCCGCTTGCGCGAGGATGACGCATGGATCCCCGCTTGCGCGGGGATGACGGCAGCATTCACACATGGTTCCCCGCTTGCGCCGAGGATGACTGCAGCAATCATAGATGGATCCCCGCTTGCGCGGAGATGACGGTGGCAATCACACATGGATCCCCGCTTGCGCGGAGATGACGGCAGCTATCACACATGGATCCCCGCTTGCGCGGGGATGACGGCAGCAATCACACATGGATCCCCGCTTGCGCCGAGGATGACGGCAGCAATCATAGATGGATCCCCGCTTGCGCGGGGATGACGGCAGCAATCACACATGGATACCCGCTTGCGCGGGGATGACGGCAGCATTCATAGATGGATCCCCGCTTGCGCCGAGGATGACGGCAGCAATCATAGATGGATCCCCGCTTGCGCGGGGATAACGGTGGCCACCATCTCCACATTATGTACGCGGATGATGCTAACGTTAGCCGGAAGCAGAAGGGCGTGGAGTAGCGCTGTTGCGCCGTCGCGGTCTTCGGGACGTTCGATGCCGGCGAGGGCGCCGATGAATCGTTTGCGGGAGATGCCAAGTACCTGGCCGGCCGCAATTGTGCTAAACTTGTTGATGTTTTGCAAGAGCTCGAGGTTGTGGCGGACAGACTTACCGAAGCCGATGCCAACATCGACATAGACCTCGCGGATGCCGGCGTGGTGGGCTGCTGATGAGCGTTCTAGGAGGAAGTTGCGGACCTCGGCAACAACGTCGGTATACTGTGGATCCTGTTGCATGGTACGAGGAGCCCCTTGCATGTGCATGGCCACATACGGCACGCTGGCTTCAGCAACGGTAGCGAGCATATCAGGATCGAAGCGTCCGGCGCTGACGTCATTGACCATGGTAGCACCGGCTGCAATGGCGGCACGAGCAACGGCCGACTTTGTGGTGTCGATGCTGATGTCGATGTGCGCGTTTCTCTCCCGGATACCTTCGATAACGGGGATGACGCGCTCGAGCTCACGCGCAAGTGACACTGCCTCAGCTCCCGGACGTGTACTTTCTCCGCCGATGTCGAGGATGTGAGCCCCTTGATCAACAAGGCGCAGTGCATGTTCAATTGCAGAGCCTGCGGTCGTGAACTGTCCGCCATCGGAAAACGAGTCGGGCGTAACGTTCACGATGCCCATGATACGCGGCACGGTCATTCGTCAACGAAACCCTGCATGATCTCCTGCAAACGGCCCTGGGTCTGCACTGTGGCCTTGGTAAGGGGCAGGCGGTACTCCGCCTTGATATGTCCAAGGTGCTGCAGGATCTGCTTGACCGGTATCGGGTTCGATTCGATGAAGTTCGCCGCGAAGTACGGCATCAGCACCATCTGCTCCTGCTGGGCCGTGCGGAGGTCACCATCGAGCGCTGCGTGCACCAGACGTCGGAATCGCTTTCCGGCGTAGTTGGAGATCACGGCGATCACGCCCGCTGCGCCGCAGGCAATAGCCGGAAGCGTTAGCACGTCATCCCCGGCCAGCAGTGCAAAGGTTGGCGGGGCATGACGGATGATCTCGCACATTTGCTCGAGGTTGGCCGAGGCTTCCTTGGTAGCGATCACACGCGGGCATGCCTGAGCAATAGCGATCTGCGTGGCAGCCGTGACGTTCTGTCCGGTGCGGCCCGGCACGTTGTAGATGATCTGCGGAACGTCCACCGCATCGTTGATTGCACGGAAGTGCGCAAGGAGTCCGGCAGGGGTTGGCTTGTTGTAATACGGCGTCACCAGAAGCACGGCATCAACGCCACACGTTGCAGCGATCGACGTCAGTTCGATGGTCGACCGCGTATCGTTGGTGCCCGTTCCGGCGGTCACCACACAGCGTCCGCCTACCTGTGCAACGGCAGTCTCCCAGAGCTGCGTCTTTTCGGCAATGCTAAGGGTAGCCCCTTCTCCGGTGGAGCCGCAGACGACGATCCCATCGACCTTGGCAGCGAGCTGCAGATCGATGAGTCGACGAAACGCCGCCAGGTCAAGGTCACCGGATGATGTAAATGGCGTTACGATCGCCGTATGCAGACCTCGCATGAGATTCGACACGATGCTCTCCTACCAGCTTCGGCTGGCGCGTTTAACAAGGTACTCCCGCAATGCCACGTCAAAGGGCATGTCGGTGGTTATTCGCACGTAGTCCACGTTCAGCGAGTGACATCCCCGCTTTATCGTGCTGGTGAAGTCTTCCACCGCCGTGCGGTATGCGCCGCGGATCTGAAGGGGCTGCGTGGTGATCTCCTCCCCTGTTTCGAGGTCACGAAACACCGTGGAGGAATCAAAGTCAAGATCCACTTCGCGCGGGTCCATGATGTGAAACACCATCACATCATGCTGATCATGGCGGAAGTGACGCAGTCCCGTGAGGATCTTCTCGGGATCATCCAACAAATCGCTGATGATAACCACAAGCCCCCTGCGAGAAATGCGATCGGCGATATGATGCAAGGACACGCCCGTACCGGTCTCTTGAGAGGGTCGGGCAGATTCGAGCGTGCGCATGATCTCTTGCGAGTAGGACATCTTTGAGCGAGGGGGCAGATAGGCCTGCACATCCGTGTTGTAGAGGGCAAGGCCGGCCGCATCTCGCTGATGCATGATGAGGTAGGACAGCGATGCCGCCAGGCTGGTGGCGTAGGTGTACTTGCTGACGCGTCCCTCGGAGGCGTAGGACATCGAGGCGCTCATATCAACGCAGATCATGGCGCGCAGATTGGTCTCGTCTTCGAACTGCTTGACGTAAAACCGGTTCGATCGGCCGTAGATCTTCCAGTCGATGTGCTTTAGTTCATCGCCCCGACGGTACTGCCGATGCTCGGAGAACTCTGCGCTGAATCCGTGAAATGGAGACTTGTGAAGTCCGGTAATGAAACCCTCGACCACAAGTCGCGCACGGAGTTCCATGCTGCCAAGCTGGGCCACAGTTTCGGGTGTAAGGATCATGTATCTGGATTGAGACTGCTTGGGGGTTTCGGCTGCGGTGAATTCGTCAGCGATAGACGAACAAGTCCCGCTGCATTGTTGACCCCCAATTTAGCCATGATCCGGGCTCTGTGTGTTTCCACGGTCCGACGGCTTATTGCCAGGTGATCTGCGATCTGCTGACTGGTAAATCCAGAGGTGACCATGGTCACAATCTGCCGTTCCCGCTTGGTAAGGGGCAGATCATCTGCTTCATCCGATGCTGGCTTGTTGACCGTTTCCAGCGCTCGCTGCGCCGTGCCGCTCAAGATCCGCTCTCCTAACCCCACCGATCGCACGGCCATGATCAGCTCTTCGGGTAACACGTCTTTGACGAGGTAGCCATCGGCACCGGCATCCAATGCCTTGCGAATGACCTCCTCTTCACTAGATGTTGCCAGCATCATGACGGATGTCTGGGGAAGCTCCCGTTTGATGAAGGCAACGGCCTCATAGCCGCTCATCAGTGGCATCTTGATGTCCATGAGCACAACGTCTGGACGCGTCCGCCGCGCCAACTCGACCGCCTGTCCACCATCCGCCGCCTCGGCAACAATGTCAATGTCGCCGTCCGACGTCAAAAGAGTCCGCACTCCGGTGCGGACAATTTCGTGATCGTCGACAAGCAAAACACGAATTTTTGGATGCATAACAGACGTCCCCAGTGTGCAGATTCGCGACCCGGAAGTAGCAAAGACAACCAAACGTAGAAATTGTTACCGTAAAGCTGTTCAATGATTTAATGGGAAAATACGTGATACTACGGATGGATTAACGCTTGCGCGCTCCTGCGGGCGAGACTGCGTCTCGCTCCTACAGCGCGGGGATGACGGTGGATCCCCGCTTTCGCGGGGATGACGGTGGATCCCCGCTTTCGCGGGGATGACTTTGCAGTCATCAGTAATCAGTCATCAGTAATCTTCTTCACCAGCTCTTCCGCGCTCATATCGCTTGGCATACGCCAGTCGGCCCGGGGAGAGAGTGCAACGGAGCCGACCTTGACGCCGTCGGGCATGCAGGAGCGTTTGAACTGGTTGGCAACAAAACGGCGGATGAAGAGTTCAAGCCATGCGGTAATCTGCTCGGGGGTGTACGCCCCCTCGAATGCCTTCATGGCCAGAATACGAATGGTGGTAAGGGGCTCCCGCAGGCGGATGAAGTGGTACAGGAAGAAATCGTGGACCTCGTAGGGGCCAATGACGTCTTCTGTTCGCTGAGGGCTTGTCCCGCTGGCATCGGTCGGAAGAAGTTCGGGCGAGATGGGCGTGTCGAGAATGTCGCGTAGGATCGTGGCTACCGATGGTGGCTGCCCCTCTGCGTACCACTCGATCATATACCGCACCAGCGTCTTCGGCACACCAACGTTGGGGTTGTACATCGACATGTGATCCGCATTGTAGGTACTCCATCCAAGAGCGACTTCGGATAAGTCACCAGTGCCAACAACGATGCCGCCATCGGCGTTTGCAAGGTCCATCAGGATCTGCGTGCGCTCCCTAGCCTGAGCATTTTCGTATACGACGTTATGATTCGTGGGGTCGTGACCGATGTCGCGGAAATGATCCATCACTGCGGTTGTAATATCTACTCGACGATATGGAACACCAAGCTCTCGGCAGAGCAGCTCCGCATTGGAATGCGTCCGGCCGGTGGTGCCGAGTCCCGGCATACCAACGGCAAGGATCGCGTCGAGTGGCTGGCCGAGGATCTCGCAGGCCTTACGGCAGACGAGTAGGGCAAGCGTTGAATCGAGTCCCCCGCTGACGCCTAACACGAGGCGCTTGGACCGTGAGCGACGCATGCGCACAGCGAGCCCCGTGGCCTGAATAGCGGCGATCTCTGCACAGCGCTCGGACCTATCGGCCGCGCCCGACGGCACAAATGGATGCGGGTCGATGCAACGCAGGATGTCATCCTTGTGCTGCACTGGCACGGTAGTAACCAAGGTTGCCACATCGCCGGGGAAATCTTCCTGCGCAAATGAGGTCGACGACAGACGTTCACGCTCACAATGAGCAAGATCAACATCGGCAATGGCCATCGCTCCATCAAGGCAGAGCCTGTCGGTCTCATTCAGCAGCTCACCGCACTCGGCTATCATGCAGTGTCCGCCGAACACCGTATCCGTGGTCGACTCCGTCGGCCCCGCCGAGGCGTAGGCATAGCAGGTGTAGGTGCGCGCCGACTGCGTGCGCACAAGCGTGCGACGGTAGCCCGACTTGCCGATGAGCTCGTTACTTGCCGACAAGTTCAAGATCAGCGTCGCTCCCGCCTTCGCTAGTCGTCCGGAAGGGGGCTCTACACTCCACAAATCCTCGCAGATCTCGATGCCGATCTTTACATGCTGCCGAGCACTGTCGCAGATCATCAGATCCGTACCGAAGGGCACCTTGCGTCCGGCAATGCTGACCTCATACGCGTGGCCGTGCCTGCCGCTTCGGAACCAGCGTCCATCGTAGAACTCGCCCGTATTCGGCAGAAACGTCTTCGGCACGCAGGCAACAAATGCCCCGTTGTTAATCACAACAGCCGTGTTGTAGAGGTGTCCACCCTGACGCAGCGGCGCTCCTACGACGAACAGGCACGAGAGGTTCTCGCTCCAAAGTCGCAGACTTTCCAGTCCGGACACCGTGGCTTCAAGCAACGTTGCATCACGGAACATATCCGCGCACGTGTATCCCGTAAGGCAGAGTTCCGGCAACACAACAACGTCGGAGCCCCGTTCATGAGCTTCGAGAATGCTGCGTTGAATCTGCTGAACGTTGTGCTGAACATCACCGACCGAGACGACGGGGGCAACAGTGGCTACCCGAACATACCCGAGCGAGGCGATCAGCTCGCGGTTCATCGTGTGTTGGTGATCACTGCCGAGATCGCGCGCTCAAAGGCACCGATCGACTTGCCGTCAGTGAAGATGTCGCGGTCGGCTTTTTCGAGCCCCTTCTCCACCTTCTTCAGACGTGCAACGCCTTCGCGTGTGAGTTCAACCAAACGCGCTCGTGAATCGGATGGGTCGCTGACGCGGCGCACGAGCTTCTCTTCTTCGAGAGCACGCACGTTCTTCGACAGTGTCATCACGTCGACGCCGGCATAGTTCGCAATGTGCACCTGCTTGGCAACTCCAGTTGCCTTCATCAGGGTTTGCACTGCAAGGAGAACGTTCACCTGCAGCGGCGACAGGCCCGCATCGCGATACACGCCATCGACGTGCGCGCGCCAGCGGGATGCTGCGAGATAAAGACGGATTCCATGGCCGGAGACAGCCGGCTCTGTTGGTGTGGTGGTACGCTTTGCCATAGGGTTGCAAAATTATTGATTGTCGTGGTTCGTGATTTGTGATGACGTATTCAAATTGAAAAAAAGGTAGCGCAATTTATTTGCGGTATTTCCACGGTATAGAATCTTTGCACACAATGGCACCAATTTGCCCCGTTCTACGTTATACGCCCGATGAAAAATCTTGTCGCTCTGCACCTCCTCGTTCTTTCCTTTATTCCCCTTTCCGCACAGGACGTTACGATCCGCGGTAAAGTTCTTGATGCGGGCGACGCAAGCCCCCTGCAAAGCGCAACTGTGCGGTTTGTATCGGTAAAGGACAGTACCGTCACGCGTGGTAGTTATACTGAACGCGACGGTTCCTTCAAGATCAAGGACATGCCGGTTGGTTCATGGAGGATGACGATCACCTTCGTCGGCTATGCCAAGCTGGAGTCGATGCAGTTCATCCGCGAGTCGCGTTCTGACCTTGGAACGTTTCGCTTGCAGCGGGATACGGTGATGAATCGCGCCATCGAAGTACAGGCCACCGCCGTGCGCATGGAGGTCAAGGGCGATACGATGGACTACAACGCACAGGCCTTTAAGACAAACCCGAATGCAACTGCCGAGGACCTCGTTAAGAAGATGCCCGGAATTACCGTGGAGAACGGCACCGTGCGCGCGCAGGGCGAAGAGGTCCGCCGTGTAACGGTTGACGGACGCGAGTTCTTCGGTGATGATGCGCAGGCAACTCTGCGAAACCTTCCGGCTGATATGGTGGACCGTGTGCAGGTATTCGACCGCGGCAGCGACCTATCGATGTTCTCCGGTTTCGATGATGGTAACACCTCGAAGCAGATGAACCTTGTGACGCGCAAGGACAGGCGCAACGGCTCGTTCGGGCGCATGTATGCCGGCTACGGCACGGAGGACCGCTACAATGCCGGCGGAACGATCAACGACTTTCGCGGCATGCAGCGCATCACCTTCCTTGGGATGAGCAACAACATCAACCAGCAGAACTTCGCTTTCCAGGACATCCTCGGAATGTCGGGCGGGGGTGGTATGGGAGGGGGCATGGGCCGCATGATGCAGCGCTACATGAGTGGAGGTGGCGCTCAGATGATGCAACGCATGAGTGGGGGTGGCGGAGGGGGCGGCCCGTTCTCCAGCTTCAGCAACTTCATGGTGGGTCAGCAGGGTGGTATTACCACAACCAATGCTATTGGCGCCAACTACAGCGACATGTGGGGCGAGAGGACGAATGTATCGTCGAGCTACTTCTTTAACTATGGCGACAACAACCGCAACACTACGCTTGATCGGACGTACATCACGGCGCAGAATGCTGGTCAGCTGTACAATCAGCTCGACACATCGCTGTCGATCAATCGAAGTCACCGCTTCAACATGCGGATTGAATCCTATATCGACAGCGTTAACGTCATCTCCGTCTCGCCACGCGTCAGCCTGCAGGCATCCAATGCCAATAGTTATGTGGACGGGCTTACCTCGCTGAACCAGCTGCCGCTGAACTCCACCACCACGGACAACCTTTCCTCAAGCACCGGATACTCGGCATCGGTCGGCACCACCTACAGACGTCTTATCAGCAAGAACGGACGCTCCATTGCCGCCACACTGAACCTTGACCGCAATGACCGATCCAACGACGGATCACTTGCCTCGACCAATCGGTTTTCGTTTGGCGCTGATACGACGCTTCGTTTCGATCAGCGCTCTACGGGCGCATCTGATGGCACATCGGTTGGCGGACAGATTGCTTACACCGAGCCGATTGGAGAGCGCGACATGATCCAGCTCACGTATGAGCCGTCCTTCTCGCGCAATGGTTCGAACAAGACCACGAACACCATCGACACTGCCACCGGCAATTTCACGGTGGTTGATTCGCTGCTGAGTAACACGTTCACCAACGACTATCAGACGCACCGACTCGGAGCGCTGTACCGCTGGCGCATGGAGAACACGATCGTCACCTTTGGTGGTAATTACCAGTACGCCTTGCTGACCGGTGATCAGACCTTCCCTCAGTCGAGTGCGGTAGAGCGGACGTTCACCAACTTCCTCCCTACTCTTCTTGTGCAGCACAAGTGGTCGGCCGCTACCAACATTCGCTTCTTCTACCGCACAAGCACCAACGCCCCCTCCATCTCGCAGTTGCAGAACGTAGTGAACAACTCCAATCCCCTGCAGCTATCGGTAGGTAATCCCAACCTTGCGCAGGAGTACACACATAACGTGAGTGCGCGATTTGTGAAGGCAGACTGGCTGGTTGGCAAGACGATGTTTGCCGTGGCCAATGTTTCCTACACATCGAACTACATCGGCAACTCAAGCCAGATCGTGCTGCGCGACACCGTGCTGGAGGCATCGCAGCCAATTCGTCTGGGTCCGGGCGCGCAGATCAGCCGTCCGGTAAACCTCGAAGGTAACTGGAACGTACGCAGTTTCTTCACCTACGGCTTCCCTATCTGGGGCATGAATCTTAACACCAATGCCGCCGTTCTGTATTCGCGGACACCTGGTTTGATAAACTCTCAGACGAACTACGCAAACTCCACCACTGGCTCGTTGGGCTTCTTCCTCAGCAGCTCCGCATCCGAGGATCTCGACGTGTCGGTCAATTACAACGGCTCCTACACGTGGGTTAAGAACACTCTGCAAACCTCGGCCGACAACAACTACTTTACGCACCTTGCTGGTGCGCGCATCATCTGGAACATCGACGCCGTGGCTTGTAGCACCGAGGTCAACCAGACCCTCTACACCGGCCTTGGCACCGGCTTTGATCGCACATTCACCGTATGGAACGCCGGCATCGGCTATCGCTTCCTGGAGAATCGCGCCGCAGAAATCCGACTGTCGATCAACGACATTCTCAATCAAAACGACGCCATCAATCGCTCTGTAAATGATGTTACCATCGAAGACTCCCGCACCAACGCTCTGCGTCGCTACGCACAGCTCACCTTCAGCTACGATCTGAAAGCGTTTGGTCAGCCAGGGGGCGGGCGCAAAGGCATGTAGGGGCCTGTATTGGCCTTTGGGGTGAGACGCATGTCTCGCCCGTTATAACGCAGTCTCGCCCGAAATCCAGAGGTCCCTCGGCCCTCTCGCGACTTTCGGGGTCCTTGGGAAGATGCCCTGCAAGTTGCGGATCATCCAGGCTGCTTTTACGGCATGAATCTCCCTTAGAGAGAGCGATAGCCGAACGTTCATGATACATCTTCTCTGCTGTGGTGAACGAACAGAGGTTCTTGCCCCATACTGCCCATACTCCCATGCGAAGCGGCCCTGATTATTCACATTTCGGTTATGCACATCTGTTTACGACATCACCACGACGGGAAATCGCGTCAGCAATTCGTCAGTACGATTTCGTCTTCAGACTTATGCCGTGGTCATTACATTTGGCCGCTTAAGTTCAACGAGGAAGTTTTGTATATGGCTACTATTCGTAAGCTATCGGTTCAGCGTGCTCCGGGTGTAGTCCTACGACTACAGAAGGGGAAACGTGCCAACCATCTGTTCTTGGATATTCACTCGAACGGCATTCGCACGCGTGAATTCCTGCGTCTGTATCTGGTTGGTGATGAAAACGCTGACCGTGAGACTCTGCTAAAGGCTGAGCAGATCCGCACAACACGATTGCAGCAACTACATGCTCGCCGGTATGGCATTCAGCCGATCGATTATCAGTGGCAGAAGGATTTCACGAGGTATTTCGCTGATCTGGCTCGTTCACGTGGAGGGAACTGGAAGACTACATTATCGCATATCCGTACTGCATTCCCCTCTCAACAGTCATTTGCCGACATCAATGAATCTTGGATTCGGCACTTCATTTCCTACCTACGGAAGCGAGAACTGCACATCAACTCTATCACCATCTACGCGGAGATCCTCAAGACGGCGCTCAACGTAGCAGTTCGTGAGCATGTGATTCCACGCAATCCATTCGAAGACATCGACGCACCTCGCCGGAAGCGTACGCAGCGAACATTTCTTACCATCGAAGAGCTCCAACAGCTTGCGAATGCGGAATGCAGCAAGCCGGAGATCAAGCGCATGTTCCTGTTTGCCTGCTTCACGGGGCTACGAATCAGTGATATTCGACGCCTTACCTGGGGAATGGTGCGCAACGATGGACTACATATCACGCAGAAGAAGACTGGCGACTACAACAACATTCCCCTCGCTGAACAAGCGCAATCAATTCTCGGATCACAGCCGTGCTCAGAAGATCTCGCTTCCCAGACTCCCGTGTTTCTTCTTCCCATATCAAACGAGATGGTCAACCGCCATTTGAAAAAATGGGCACGTAACGCCGGTATCCAGAAGAAGGTCACTACGCATGTGGCTCGGCACACCTTCGCCACCCTGCTGATGACGGCCGATACGAATCTCTATACTATCCAGCACCTGATGGGACACCGAGATATTCGGATCACACAGATTTACACCAAGATGCTCCATCGTCAGAAGGTGGAGGCAGTCGCGAAGATGCCGACACTCACAACGTAAATCTCCCCTACTTCCCTATCACTGCGAACACCGAAAACCTCCTGAACGTCAGAACGACGTCAGCGAGGTTTCGTTCGTTTTGAGCTAAGTGGCCATGAGATCAAAGCTTTAACGCTAACGCTACGCATTGGAACCGTCAATGGGGATAGTATAGAAGTTGACAGTATCCGCCGCCGCTCGCAGATGGTAACGTATGGCTCGGCGGAGCTGGCCCCGGGTGCCGTTAACCTCGACACCGTTTATATGTATTCGACGCTCGGTTTGACGTCGATCGATGTGCTTCAGA
>VEQR01000116.1 GCA_018883125.1 Candidatus Kapaibacterium sp. | reverse complement strand
GTGATCTTCTTGCCATTGATTGTGAACTCACCAAATGAAAAACTAAGCTTCGACGAATCAGAGCAATACTGGAAATCATAGAAGGCGCTGGTCTGCTCAAAGGATGCCCGCTTATTCGAATCGATCTTTCCACTAGCATCGAGAGGGGCAATAATCGCCTCGTTATCCTGCCAACTCTGCAGATCTGGTGTATCACCACACTGGCCATACAAACTGGACGACCCAATAACCGTCAGCAACACATGAACAGAGATCAAATGGCCGGCCTGCAAGTCACATCTGTCGAGAAGCATAGATTTCATGACAGCACCTTTCTAATGATATTTAAGTGACATCAGCCTCGTTTGTATTTCTCTTATGTTCTGTTGTGTGTGTCGCCGCTGTGAACGGCTACAACGAACAACATACACAGACACACACTTATCCAAACAATTTTTCTGCGCAAGCCCTGCCTCGCTCAGCGAAGCTCATGGATTCTCAATGAGCCAAACACACTAAAACATTTCCGCTGACCAAACTTCAAACCTCACTCCTCAAACCTCTCTATTGTCGCAAACCAACCCCGCTTTCCAAAGGCGCTAAAGGATGACGTGAGGATGGTATCCTCATCAACATCAGAACCATTGGCCAGAGGGTGTGGGTAAACAATGTCGAAGACATGACTCCAGAGCAGGTAGTTGACCACGTGGACATGATACGACACGTCGTCATCAACGATGAGGTCGTCGGACAAAACAAGGGTTGACACTACATACGCATCATTCTCGCGTCTGATATCACAGTTGTACACCACCTCACCCGTCCAGCTGCGGGCAAAGGTCAGCACGCCATCATCAATGGCAATGTCCCACTTCTCTTCCATGGAGCCTGACCTGAACACTATGCCTCGATCCGGCAGGTCTTTGAGCTCCAGCGGATAGGACATCGACACATCAACACGCACCGGATTAGCCGGACGCTTGCCAAACAGATGCGTTCCGTCCGATTCGCGCAACGCCATGAACTGCTCAGCGGTATCGGCATTTGACATCGACGTTGTCATCGCCGTAGCGATAGCCCGACAGTCGAAGATCCGGACTCCAAACGGCGAGTGCTCTGCCTCGATCCATCGAGGCTCCATGGAGGATTCAAGGGGTGATTGTGTAGTACTCATGGTGCAAGTTACACCACCACAGTCGTACCGTTCTGCACGCTATCACGACATGTACGCAAAGCTGCCAGGGTAAGTCGATGAACCTCTTCAGCAATGTCATGAAGGGGGCTTGCCGACTCCGGATCAATGCACCCGAGATCGTCGAGCAGACGCAGCCAGAGTTTCACGAGGCGCGTGGATGTGTTGATCTCGTACAGCGCCGATCGAAACGCCTCGCGCGAGGCCGCGCCGGCTGCACGCTCCGTCCACATGCCGATGTCTGTTGCCGCGTCGAACAGGCGCTTGTGCAGTTCGAGGGCCTGCCCAGCCCCCTGACCCTGCACCCAGATATTTGCAACGCGCAGCGTGAGCTCGTATGCCCGCTGCTGAAGTGGTGTTCCCATGATGGTCTCCTAAGTTGATGGTTACCATCACTACGAGCAGGAACGAGGCAAAAACGTGACACGGATAGGTCGCTTTACGGTCCAGCTTGCCACACCGTCGATCTATGCAGAGCCGAGGCCGAACGGCGGATGGCTTCCAATGTGATGCGACCGCTGCGCAACGTTGGCGCAACAACTGTTGATGCCGTGTGCCAGACAACCGGTGAGATTCGTGTTCCATTTGAATTGACGAGCACGGAGCAATACCGGTCTGTTGTTGACCCATCGAGAGCGGTGAGCAGCACACCTCCGGGAATGGCGATGCAACGGCTGAGGACAAGACTCTGGACGATGCGTGTTGGTGTAGGCATGTGCAGGATGGTCCCCGGCTTGGTTAAACGGATCCAACCGTCGGACGGCGTGCAGCTATAGATGGTATCTCCTCGCGAGTCGCACAGGGATACCGAACTGGGGAAGAATCGTGCGGACACATCAACATTGTAGCCGTCAAATCGGAATGATGTTGGCACTGGGTCGTCGGGATTTGATGTATCAGGCACAAAGACCAACGTAGAATCTGTCGATGCCCATTCGCCGTGTGTGGCCTCGTGCTCAGTTCGTAGCCGCAGATCATTACGGACCGTGGGGAGTGTATGAACGTCGGAGATCCACGAATCCATGCGAGTAAACAGTTTAGCCATTTCGCCATTGATCACCGTGTCGATGGCTTGCGAAAGCACGCCGAATCGATAGCGAACATGCGTCGGCGACACCACAACAGCGCGAGATGGCAGCATCACACGTGAAAGCTGCAGACTATCCATTCCGTTTAGGTACTGGGGCAGTGTTCGGGCAGTGTCTGTAGTAACGACAATTGCACGATCGTTTCCTGCGATACTGATGGTCTGGTTGTCATCATGCACATGTACACGAGACGACTCGTCAAACATCAACCTTGATCGCAGTGGTATCGACAACTGATTGACTGAGGTATCAACAGTTATCTCTGAGCGGCTGGCATCGAGTGAATCGAGGTATGGCAGGACCTTGAGCGATTCGTACTCGAGGGAAAACTGCCTGTGCGTTTGCGGAACACCATCAACGAAAACGACGACGGTATCCAAAGGCGTAGTTAGAGCCTGACTCATTTCTATCCGTACCAGGTTCGTGTCGGCTACGAGCTTGCGTACCTGCTTGAGAATCTGTGCGTTCTGCGACGACACTTTGATGGCAAGATCAGTACCGATGATACCGAGATGCGCACGCTTAACAGAAAAGAGTGCGGTACAACAGCGAATGCATGTTTTGGATGATAGAACGATCCGAACTTCGTAACGTGGGGTAGTTTTCTGCCCACCCTCGCCGACCGCGGCACATAACTGTGCCGCGATCATTACGAGGGATGCTATCCTGATTGCATGCTTCATTTATGCTCAAAGGTAGTCAGGGATCAATTCTGAACACCTGCATGGCAGATTCTGAAAAACCTACTTCTTCTTCAACTCTGCCATGGCGGCACAGATAGCCGTGATATCATAGGCGACAATGCGGTAGTGCATCCCACTGACCACCAGTGCCTTTGGTGAGTCGGGGCTTGATCCGATGGCCTTCGTGAGCTTACGCTGGACATCCGGTACCGTCTTTACCGGGTAGGAATTTGAGTGGTCGATTGTTGACCATTGGACGCGGCGATTCACTGGCGCGATATACACTAACCGATACCCGGAGGTTGAGCATTCATCAAGCAGGTCAGGTCCGGCGAGATACTCCTTTACGCAGCCGGGACAGCCGGTATGGTGGACCGGCACGATGACGTAGGAGTCCACCCCACGCCGAATCGCTGTTTCCTGAAGCACCACCTCCAATGCTTCATGCACGGGGTCACCCGCGGCAGAGATGGACAGCGTGCAGGAAATACTCCACACGAAAAGAAGAAGGACAACATACCGCATTGTGACGCCTTTCAATTCATTCGCCTACCATAGATTCGATTCGAGCCAGATAGGGGCCCACACTGGGGTCTTCGAAGATCGCCAGGAGCTGGTTCCTGAATAGGGGGCTTTCATTTGTGTCGACAATGTCAAGCAGATTATGGTCTCCAACTTGGCATTCCAGAACATTTGTCCACGAGATTTCAGCCCTATCCGCACTGAGTTTACCAGTAACGATGAAGTTGCGCCACGGTACATTCTTGATAAGTGCTACGTGGACGGCAATCTTGTCGCCCCCAAAACGGATAAGTTGTCTAATTTCGAAGCCCAATGTGTCTTCCAGTTGCCGTATTGACGCGGGCATGGGGATTCGGTGGTACGACCCGTCATCGGTGTTTACCAAATCGACAGATTTGGCGATGGAAAGCGCTCTCACCAGTGAGTTTGAATCGATACCTTCACACAAAAACTGCCGCGATATTTGCATCCTTTCGAGATCCGGCATTTCTGACCTCTCGCGTGAGACTACACCGCGAAACGTTCCATGAGAGTTATACTTTGCCGTGATTGCACCCATCAAGTCCGTACTCCTCGGACCTGAATACTCTCGAGGGTAGTAGTCGCCAACGCCGATCCATGCGCTATTGCCCACCATGCACACAACATTATTAGTGGGATAGACGTTCAACGAATGATGCCAGGGCAAAACACTAAAAGAGTACCCAGATCCATCCAGAGCTGCTCTCACAAGCAGAGGGTATGGCATTAGTTCGGTCTTCTTTTCATCGCCAACACCGTCACGAAAGTATGGATAGACAATTGAACTGGCGATAATCAGGCTATCGCTGCCTATCATATCAAAACCATATAGATCGCCGTACAGCCTGAACATGCCAGGTACGCCCGTCTGTAGATAGTTCTTTCGTACAGCATCGATGCTCAACTTGTCACCGTAGAAATCCAGTTTGTTCAGTTCACCTTCAAACGCCATCGGCAGAAGCGGCTCTACTCTTTCGACGATGTCGCTTTGGAGCCTGATGGATGACAGAAGTTGTGAGCGTCGGATGTTGAACACAAAGATTACATCTGCACGGCCTACCCGAATCACTAAAGTAGAATCGTTTATGATCATTGCCTGACGCACATCGGTGATCGCCGTTGAGTCCGTCTCTGGCAGCGCTGCGATGGAAACGATACGTGCCGGCCGAATCGAAACGTCGACCGGCCGGCACGCAATGAGTATCGAGAGAAGAGTTAGGGCAAGAGGAACACGCATAAGACACCACTAGACGTTTGTTGATCGATTGTTCGTCACCATTCAGAGTCGACTAGTTGACCGCTGATATCCGGTCGGTGGTACTTGTTCCACCTCCAGATTGGCCCCTGAGTCCATTGACATCGAGCACCTGTCCACCCTCAGTGATTCGCCAGCAATAGGTCAGACCTGGTACGCACTCGATGTCCAAATATCCGTCACCCTCTGTGACTTTCCCGACTCGTCCCTGCCGCTCTGTGTTTCCATCGGGTCCAACCCACCTCTTTCCAGGACCAGCATTGAATGTCCGTGCGATCCTGGCTTCCTTGTCAGAAGTACCTTTTACGGAGTTTGATGCATCTACTGGATCAACTCCGCCATTCTGTGAACATGCTGCCACAATAACCGTTGCGGTTGCGATAAACAAGAACCGTTTTATGACGGCTCCTTTCGTAAAGTGGATATCAACAAAGCCCTGCGCTTGCACGCAAGAGGCAGATTGTTAGAGTGTATGGGTTGCTAAATGGAACTCAATTCTACACACACACACACACACACACACACACACACACACACACAAGACCAAGTTATCCACAGGGTTCGGGGCAGGGTTCAGGGGGATGATGATTCTGAATACCTGCATGGCAGATTCTGAAAAACCTACTTCTTCTTCAACTCTGCCATGGCGGCACAGATAGCCGTGATATCATAGGCGACAATGCGGTAGTGCATCCCACTGACCACCAGTGCCTTTGGTGAGTC
>VEQR01000115.1 GCA_018883125.1 Candidatus Kapaibacterium sp. | reverse complement strand
TCAGGGATGGTCTTAACGGGGTACGAACCGGCCTTGTCCGCACTTGCCCATAGTACCCTTCTGTTAACCGGGGCAATGAACACGAGCGAGTATCCCTTCGCAGAGCATTTATCGAGCATTTTATCACCCGGCAGATAGATTTTCACGCACGTTGGGCACCCGGTGAAGTGCACCGGAACAATGACGTACGAGTCCGTTCCATACCGCAACTTCGTACTTGCAAGAACCTCCGGCAACGCGCTGCGAACCGCATCATCCGCGGCTGTTGCCATCGATGTTGCGATGACGATGCACATGACAACTCGCAACATGATACTCCGCGATCTCATCGCTTACTCCAATTCTATCCGGGCCAGATACGGACCGGTGTCGGGATTCTCGAATATCCCCAGTAGATCCTTGCGATACAGGGGGCTGTCGTTGGTGTCAACAAGACTCATCAGCTGATCGACCTTGCCCACTTCGACAACATTGTGCCACTTGACGTCCCTGCGATTATCCAACAACGTGCCTACCACGATGAAGGTACGCTGAACAATACCAGTCTTGACGGAACATCGCAGAGCAAGCTTGTTGTTGCCATATCGTACCGGATCCGAAACAACCACAGCGCCTGAATCCGCCATCTGTACAATAGACTCCGGCAGAGAAACACGCCGAAACGAACCGTCGTCCGTGTCTACCAGATCAACAGCTGGCTTGTACGATAGCACCCTCACCATCGAAAGGGAGTCGACGCCGTCGCAGAGGTATTGCTGGCTCCTAACGTAACGCTTCTCTTCATCCGCTGTCCGATCTTCACGTGAGACAGCACCGGCAAGCTGCCCATCCAACGTGAACCTTGCACTGATCGATCCGGACGGCAGATCAAGCTTCAACTCTTCTCGCAATTCACGATAGTATAGATCTTGGCCGGGAATCCATAGGTGTCCATTCCGATAGCAGATAGTGCCCTCATTGCTCACACAGTTGATAATCTCATCGCCGGTGGCCAACATCACGGTTTTGCGTTCAAGACTCCTGAGGGAGACCACAACGAGAATGGGAAAAGTGTGGAACCCGGTCTCGTTCTCCCCTGTCTCGCTGACTCCAGTATAAGGATATCTGATCTTGGATTTAAGCACTAACGTGTCGAGGTGGATCACATCATATCCGTCCAAAGCTCCGTAAAAGCTAGATGGCTGAAAGAAACCATCAGAGCCGTCGAGATACCTCTGTCGAAACAAATCGTACTCAACCTTTGTCGCACGACCAAGAACCCGTGACCATAACTCAGGAAGCTCATCCGGTAGCTGCCGCACGGCCAACTCGAAATCATCGGAATCGAACCGAAATACTCGTTGTTCATTCTGGGCCTTTGTTGAAACCAGAACAATCACATCTGGTGTGGCACCACGAATCGCTAACGTGGAGTCGTTAATAATCGATGCTTGTGCGATGTCCTGAAGTGCCGTAGAGTCTGTTTCCATTACCTGAACAACCTTTACAATTCGTGCCGGCCGGATCGGAACATCGACCGGCCGACACGAAACAAGGAGCGCAGGTAGCAGAAGGAGTGCGTTACATACATGGATGATCATGCGGATTCCAAGACTACAGTGAAACACTTCTTCAAGTTACCAGCATTGTGTGTCACTGATGTGTCATCGTGATTACTGCGGTTTCGGTGCTTCCACCGTTACCCCCAGTAAATCCACCATCGTTGATGTCTAAGACAGTTCCGTCAGGACTGATCGACCAGCAACGTGTAAGGGGCACGTACTTACAATCAACACGAAACCCCCCGGGGACTTCGGCTTGCGCAACGACTCTACCATTCTCAAAGGTTCGCCCTGTGCTACTGACCCACTTTTCACCATCTCCTGCTCGTATTCTCCGAGCAATCTTGGCCTCGCTTCCCTTCTTGCCACCATTTGCGGCAGTGGGTTCCACGGGCTCCACAACACCCGTCTGTGAACATGCGGCAAGTGATACTGCTGCCGCGGCGATTAACAAGAACCGTTTCATATCGGCTCTCCTTTCAAAAAAGTAAAATGAAATGAACGCTGCCCGGTATGGACAGATCGCAATGCGTCAACTAGGATGGGTTATCTCTGAATGGAACGTGAACGTACACACACACACACACACACACACAAGGGGAAGTTTTCCACAGGTTTGGCGTCATTACTCATGGGACACGGCTTCGCCGTGGGGGACGCCTTCGGCGTGCGAGACCTGCGGTGCGAGACGCCTTCGGCGTGCGAGACGCCTTCGGCGTGCGAGACGGCTTCGCCGTCACCGTCATTCCCGCGAAAGCGGGAATCCATCTTCGTGTATCGTCACCGTGCATGGATCCCCGCCTTCGGCGTGCGAGACCTGCGGTGCGAGACGGCTTCGCCGTCACCGTCATTCCCGCGAAAGCGGGAATCCATCTTCGTGTATCGTCACGGTGCATGGATCCCCGCCTTCGCCGTGCGAGACCTGCGGTGCGAGACGGCTTCGCCGTGCGAGACCTGCGGTGCGAGACGCCTTCGGCGTGCGAGACCTGCGGTGCGGGACGCCTTCGGCGTGCGAGACCTGCGGTGCGAGACCTGCGGTGCGAGACGCCTTCGGCGTGCGGGACCTTACGGTTACGTTAGCCGAGTGATGAGTGAATTGATGGTCTTTCCTCGATGGGTCGTATTGTTGGAAACTACATTTAACGAAACCACTAATGAGATACTACTCATTCCGCGGACTGTGGGATCTTTCATTCCACATTGGTGTCTGCATCGTCGTCTGCACAACGCTCCAGACCGCAATGCTGGCTGGTATCACTGATCCGTGTATGTCAGTTAAGATCCCGCTTTCTGAGCGCATTCAGGCCTCTCGTGCTGTGATCTACGGACGAGTTATCTCTCAGCGTGCCACATGGGATGATGCTCGCCGGTCGATCTACACTATCAACACCGTTGTTGTCCATGATGTGTGGAAGAGCGTATCAGGTATCGGTGATACGATCAACGTTCTCACTGAAGGGGGCGATATGGGCACGATGGGACGCACGGTGGTGGGTACGCTGAAGCTTGATATGGGTGATCAAGGTTACCTGCTGCTCGAGCATCCACGGACTGGTGATGTGACATTTGCGCGCGCAGGAGTCTGGACGTTTTATCGTCCCTATGGAGAAGTTCAAGCGCTGCTTGTTGAATCATCAACGAATGAACTCAAAGATTGCTGGGGTGGCACATCTCTCACAACGTCATCATTCGAAAGAGCCCATCTGGCAGTGCATGCACATGCCGTACGCTCTGATAGGCCCCTTTCATCTGCAGGGATAAAGGGTTCTGAGAAGTCGATAGATCGTGTACAAGGATTCATTGCCTTCGCACCGTTCAACGTAATCGGTGGCAAGGGTGATACGATAATGATCACCGGATTTGATTTTGGTGCAGAGCGTGGAACGAGTTACGTGACATTTTCCTCCGATGGCACCAATTATCATGACTCATCCTATGCACGAACCTTCGTCTATCGCCACTGGTCAGACAGCAAGATCATCGTCGAGGTGCCACCGTCCTACAATGGAAAGGTTCGGGTTGTCGTTGGCAAAGCGATCCAAGAGTCGATGACGGACTTGCGCGTTACATCAAATCTGGCAGCGAGGTCTATCAATCCATTGACGTATACCCATCACGTCAACATGAACGGACGGGGTGGCTACACATGGAGCATGGACAAGAAGCTGTTTGATAATCCCCAAGCGAAGTCCTGCGTTGAGAGTGTAATGCGAGAGTTTCGGTGTAAGACGGGGATGTCCTTCGATGTGAGTCAGCAGCCCACCACAGCTGGATATGCTCTCAACGATGGTGTGAATGCGATCGTCTTCGATGCACCCGGCTATGAACTCGGTGCGGGTGCGGTTGCCTACTGCGACTGGATTTGGTATTCGTGTATTGTTGGAACCGAGACGTTTTACTACATCCGCGATATGGACTGTCGGCTCTCGACAAAGTTCAACTGGTTTTATGGAACCGGTAGGAACCCGGAGTTCGGCATGGCGAAACTTCGATACGTGCTGTTCCATGAGATTGGCCACGCACATCAGTTTGGACATGTCAGTGAGTTTGGCGAATCAATGTTCCCTATCGTCCAAGCTCTGCCTGCCGAGGAATGGCTTAGTCGCGATACCATTACGGTGAGCGAGCAACGTGCGGGGTCCTACATGACGCAGCTGGGACGCACATTCGCCTTTCGCGGTTGCGGTATTCAACCCCTGTTTGCCCCCGAGAACGCCGACTGTTCATCAGATACAACGGTTGATGTCCACGAGGAATTGGTGGTGAACGGCGTCCGTTCATGGCCGAATCCCGCATCAACGGTGCTGAATGTTCTGCGAGATGGCACCGTGGACAGCGACGCAACGATCATAATCACCAACATGCTCGGCGAACAGCAGGAGATCGGCACCATCCCTCGCGGAGCAACATCTGCGCATGTGTCGCTGAGCGGTATCAGCACGGGACGGTACGTGGTCTCTATTCGTATGGCAAATGGTGCGGTTTCCATCATGCCCCTTACTATCTCCCGGTAACCGACGATGTCATCAGCATTGCTTGACCTTGCTATAACCACGCTCGCTTCATCAAAGAACATTGCGGTGGTTGGACTGTCGAAGAAGGACGGACGTCCGGCTCACGACATTCCGCTGATGCTGCCGCAATGGGGCTATCACTTGGTGGGTGTAAACCCATCGGCTGTACCGAACGTCGGACCAATCTCCGTTGTCGCATCGATTGATGACGTGGAGATGGACATCGACATCCTGAACGTCTTTCGTCCATCCTCTGATACGGATGCGATCATCGATCAAGCACTAGACCGAAGGGCACGCAGTGGCGATGTGCGATGCATCTGGCTTCAGCTCGGCATCACCAGCATGAAGGGGGCTGAGAAGTGCGCCGCCGCCGGTATTACGTATATCGAGGATACATGCATCTACGTTGTGCAGCAGTACGTCAAGTAGAAATCCAAGCTCCGTAGGCTAGAATCCGAGATCATTAAACCATCCTGGTTCATCGTGGTCTATGATCGCCTGGTTTCACGACATACCGTCCTACTCATGAACAACCATCTCCATGCGTGGCTTCGCCGCGCACTCGCCTGCACAGTCTGCGCCATCATGGTTCACATGCAGGCCTTCGGAATAGAGCTGACGCCCCAGATGCGGACCCAGCTACGTGCAGCGATCGAGGACATGCAGACTCGGATGAACATCAAGGGCGTATCGGCTGCCGTGATCACGCAGAACGAGGCGTTTCCGATCGTTGCGGGAGTGTCCTACGAAGGACGGCCGATCACGCCGGAAATGGCCTTCGGTATCGGCAGTGTGACCAAGACGCTAACGTCCACCACGCTGGTTCTGATGCAGGAGAAGGGGCTCATCGATCTTGATGATGCGATCGGTAAATGGATTCCCGAACATCCGTTCATTGATGCGTCGATAACCGTTCGCGAGTTACTCCAACACCGAAGTGGTCTGGCCGACTTCTCAATGACGCAGGAATATCGGTCTGCCGTGCTGGCCAATGCCGGCAGGGTGTTCACACCGGAGGAACTCCTGCCGTTCGTTCAGAAGCCCCTAGCCAAACGCAATACAACGTTCAACTACTGTAACACCAACTACATGCTTGCCGGGATGATCA
>VEQR01000035.1 GCA_018883125.1 Candidatus Kapaibacterium sp. | reverse complement strand
TGCAGTGGCAAGGAAACGCTTCATTGTTAAAAGACTCCTTCGGTCGTAAGTGACCCGTTCTCTTCGCGGTAGGTGATCTCGGCGGCGAACTCCGCGCGCTCGGGAATATTCTTGGCGCCGCCGAACCAGGACCGCAGGCCCCTTCCCTCTTCGACAGTTGGCGCTTTGATATGAACATACAGCCGCACAACACCACCCTGTTCTTCGTTGTTGCGCAGCAAGAGCGTCGATTCAGCGGTGCCGTCACTATCGACGGTGAGCAGCTGAAGTGACTGCGCCTCTTCTTCGGTGAATCCCGGCGTCTCGGTCTGTACGTTTTCCAGGTAATCGGTAAAGATATTCTTCGTGTAGTGCTGGCCGTCGGCGCCAACGTACATGATCAGGGCATCGAATTCTCCATCCTCGGTGATGTGAACGAAGACTTCCCTGACCTTGTCGAGCTGTTGTCCGTTGTAGTAAATAGCCGTCCGCTCGATGCGGCCATTCCCTTCGATACTGAGTTCTGGCATAAGGCAAGTATACGACGAAGCATTCTGCGATTCGTTGCAGTCGGCTCTCGCCCTGCCTATCTTCGACCCATTACTATCAGGATGTGTTTCATGGCAGCCGAAGATGTCGGTATCTGGTTCGATCCGGCCAACCCGTACGAACGCCCAAGCTTTACGCTTGGCATCGAAGAAGAGTACATGGTGCTCGACCCGCAGACCTTTAATCTGAAGTCGCATATTCAGTTCGATCTTCTTGGTCAGGGCGAAAAGGTTCTCCACGAACACATCAAACCGGAAATGCATGGTTCGATGCTGGAGATCGGCACGGGCATCTGTAAAACCACAACGGAAGCCTTCAATGAGGTCCGGAAGATTCGCAGCATCGTCTCGAATCTGGCCACTCAAAACGGTCTGTGCATCGGCGCGTCATCGTCGCACCCGTTTGCACGATGGGAAGACCAGGAGATCTATCCCGACGAGCGATACCGGATCCTGGTCGAAGACATGCAAGTGCTGGCCCGCTCACTGCTGATCTTTGGCATGCACGTGCACATCGGCATCGAGAACCGCGAAACCCAGATCCAGCTGATGAACGAAATGCGGTATTTCATGCCCCATATTCTGGCCATCAGCACGAACTCTCCGTTCTGGGAAGGGATCGACACGGGGCTCAAATCATATCGCTCGAAAATCTTTGAGCGCTTCCCGCGCACAGCATTGCCCGATGCCTTCTCCAGCTATGGTGAATATCAGAACTACGTCAACCTTCTCATCAAGACAGGCTCGATCGACAATGCGAAGAAGATCTGGTGGGACATCCGTCCTCATCCATTCTTCCCGACGCTCGAAGTGCGTATCTGCGATCTGCCGATGCGGATCGAAGAAACGATCGCCATCGCTGCGATCTGTCAGGCGGTAGCTGCAAAGCTCTTTTCCCTCTATGAAAAGAACCTGTCCTTCCGGACCTATCGTCGTTCCCTGCTCATGGAAAACAAGTGGCGCGCCGTGCGCTATGGACTCGACGGAAACCTCATCGACTGGGGACGTCAGCGCGAGATGCCGGCACGTGACCTGATCCGTGAACTCCTTGAATTCGTGGACGATGTGGTCGATGATCTTGGGTCGCGTCAACACATCGAATACATCCACACCATTCTCGAGAACGGCTCAGGCGCAGACCGACAACTCCGCGTATTCCGGGAGACCGGAAGTATGACCGAAGTGGCCAAGTACATCCACGAAGAAACAACCCGTAACCTGATCTGACATGAAGCTCATCATCGCAACCGTCTTTGCTCTGGTCACAGCATGGCATGCACCGTCCATACTCGCCAATCCGGCCGATAGTGCTAAGGCAGACATTGCCATCTTCCAGAAACCGGTTACCACAAAGCATAGCGTAACGATCGATGGGAAGAAGATTGATTACGAAGCAACAGCCGGACACCTCACACTGGTGAAGGAAGATGGTACACCGCGAGCCAAGGTGTTCTACATCGCCTACATGAAAGCCGGCGTTACCGATCCGGCGCAGCGGCCATTGACGTTTTCGTTCAATGGCGGACCCGGATCTTCGAGTGTGTGGTTGCACCTTGGTGTGCTTGGTCCACGCCGCGTGCTCATGAATGATGACGGCTCACCTTTGCCCCCTCCCTATAAACTTGTGGATAATGATCAGTCATGGCTTGACATGACCGACATGGTGTTCATTGATCCGGTGAGTACGGGTTTTTCGCGCGCCAGTGATGAAAAGGATGCCAAGCAATTTCACGGATACAATCAGGACATTGAATCGGTCGGTGAGTTTATTCGTCGCTGGACGTCGGACAACAAACGTTGGGCGTCGCCGAAGTATCTCATCGGCGAGTCCTACGGCACAACGCGCGCAAGCGCCATGTCGGAACACCTGCAGAACCGCTACGGTATGTACCTCAACGGCGTTGTCCTTGTGAGTGCCGTTCTGAACTTTCAGAGTATTGACTTTGCCGACGGAAACGACCTGCCGTTTGCCACATTCCTGCCCACCTATGCTGCGTCGGCGTGGTATCACAAGAAGCTCGGTGCAGAGATGCAGTCCCTCAAGCTTGAGGATCTGGTAGCGCGCGCTCGCGAATTTGCCATGAACGAATACACGCTGGCCTTGATGAAGGGTAGCGCCATGAGCGATGCCGAACGTTCATCGGTCATCGAAAAGATCTCGAGGTTTACGGGGCTCTCACGCGAGTACATCGACAAAGCTGATCTGCGGCCGGTGATCTTCCGCTTCTGTCAGGAACTGCTTCGTGATAAGGGGCTTGTCATCGGACGATTCGATAGTCGCTACACTGGGACCATTGCAGACCGCCTTGGCGAGTCAATGGAGCGTGACCCGAGTCATCATCCAACCATCGCCGGTTGTTTCTCGACGTGCATCAATGATTACCTGGCCCGAGAGCTGAACGTTACCACAACCCTTCCCTATGAAGTTCTAACGGGCCGTGTATGGCCATGGGATTATTCAAACGTTCAGAACGAATACCTCAACGTTGCACCACGTCTGCGCAACGCCATGCAGATGAATCCGGCTCTACGCGTATGGGTGCTGAACGGATACTACGACCTGGCAACGCCGTTCTATGGGACCGAGTATACCTTTGATCACCTTGGACTGCCGGCATCGCTCCGTCCAAACATCAGCATGTCGTATTACCCTGCCGGCCACATGATGTATCTGCTTAAGAGTTCTCTTGTGCAGATGAAGTCGGATGCCCGTCGGTGGTTTGAGTCGAAGTAACCTGTCCATAGGCCTTCTTCGTCCCCTCATAGAGTTCGAACTCCAGGAGTCTGCACTCGAGGTCTGCACTCCAGAAGGTCATGCGCCGTGAGGACCGCAGGCCGATCTCCTTGGCCAAGGCAAAGTTTCCGGTGAAGACGTAGCCCGTGCATCCTTTGAAGCGCTGCTTAAAGAGATCGCCGATATCACGATACACACCACGAAGGACCCGTTCATCGCCTAGCCGGAGTCCGAACTCCGGATTCAGGATGATCACCGGACTACCCTCTTCTGTTGAAGCTGCTGTCTCCACGCGCGTGACTTCTCGGAAGTCGCGCACGGCAATGCTGACCGTGACTCCTGCAGCGCGGGCGTTTTCCCGAGCCTGACGAATGACGCGAGGATCGAAATCGGAACAATGGATCTCAAGTCGTGCCGTACGCTCTGCTGCGCGTGCATCCGATCGTAGGCGCTGCCAGCCCCTTGCCTCAAACGGAAGCAGGTGCAGAAGCCCCATGTTCCGACGAATCGAACCGGGAGCGATGTTGGCCCCGATCATCGCGGCTTCGATCCCCAGCGTGCCGCTTCCGCACATGGGGTTAACGAATGGATATTCCGAAGACCAGCGCGTGGAGAGGATCACCGCAGCAGCAAGGGTCTCCCTCATCGGTGCTTTTGCCGGATGCATTCGGTAACCACGATCGGAAAGGGGCTGACCTGACGTGTCAACGTACACCATCAGCACATCATCGTGCCAATAGAGAAACACCACGCTTTGCGATGTGTCGGGTCCGCTGCTGGGCCGCATGCCCTTCTTTGCACGGATCTGATCAACAATGGCATCCTTGCAACGCATGTTGGCATACATCGTGTTGTCGATCTGCGAGGTATTGATCGAACTCACAACGCTCACGTATCCGTCTGCTGCAATCCACTCGTGCCACGGGAGTGACGTTACCGCTTCGTACATCTCATCGGCAGAACGCGCCGACCATGAACCAAGACGAAGGAGAACACGATGTGCCGTGCGCAGCCACAGGTTCAGACGCATACAGTCATCGAGAGTGCCGGATGTCTCAACAGCTGCCGGCAGCACGTTCTGCACCGGCAGGCCAAGGGCCTCCACTTCGCGGGCAAGGATCGGTGGGATTTCCCGAGGACACGTGATCAGGATTGGATAGGTCATGGGTTGGGTCCTTCGGGTCGCGTTTCAATCTCCAGCAACGTCAGGATATGCAGAGCCTCATCGCTACTTGCACCGCACATCTGTTCATTCGGCTGAAGGGTACCACAGAATACCGGTCGTTCCGGCATTCCAAACAGCATGCATCGCAGATCATCCGTCAACTGCACACATCGCACGCCGGCAGGCTTCCCATTAGGCATACCTGGTATCGGCGATGTAATGGAAGGGGCGATGCAACATGCCCCACATGCCGGGCGACAGATCATTCTGCCGAGAACACCATCGTCAGAGCCGCATGCAGCTCATCAATGTCGGCGCGAGTAATGATAAACGGTGGTACGAGCCGTATCACGTTCCCGGCGGTAGCGTTGGCGATAACTCCGCGCTCGAGAAGCTTGGGGATGAACGGGGCAGCATCCATAGTCAGCACGATGCCTTGCATACAACCTCTGCCGCGGATCTCGCGGATGTGGTTGGGGAACGCCGAATGCAACTCCCGCAGTCGGCCATGAAGGTACTCGCCAACTTCACGGACGTGATGCATCAGAGAAGACGCGACCTCGTCAACAACTACGCTACCAGCAACGCACGCCACAGGATTTCCCCCATAGGTGGTTCCGTGCATGCCCTTTTCGAGAAGCGCTGCAGCCTCTTCCGTTGCCAGAATCCCGCCAAGCGGCAATCCGCCTCCCATGGCCTTGGCGATCGTCACAATGTCCGGACGAACACCATAGCGCTCAAATGCAAAGAAGTCGCCAGTGCGCCCGATGCCGCTCTGCACCTCGTCGGCGATAACGAGGAAACCAAACTGCTGCTTCAGACGCCAGATCGCATCAACAAACTCCTGCGTTGCTTCGGCAATGCCCCCTTCACCCTGAACGAACTCCAGCATGACGGCGGCGGTGTTCTCGTCCACCCGAGACTCAAGGGCATCAACGTCGTTGTACGGAAGTACCAGGGTGTTTGGAAGAAACGGCCCCATTCCATCTTTGTAAAGGGGCTTATCCATGATCGACAGTGCGCCGTAGGTGCGGCCGTGAAAGCCCCCTGAAAAGCCGATAATGTCGTACCGTCCGGATGCGCTTCCAAACCTGCGGGCCATCTTCAAGGCACCATCGGTGGATTCAGCACCAGAGTTGCTGAAGAATACCCTTGGATACCCCGAGGCGGCTACGAGCTGCTCGGCAAGCTTCACTTGCGGCTCTTGGTAGAACACGTTTGAAACGTGCATGTAGCGGCGAATCTGATGCTCAATGGCCTCAATGATCCGCGGGTGACTGTGTCCGAGAGCGTTTACGGCGATGCCACCAAGCATATCGAGATATGCTCTACCATCAACATCATAGATCCGCATGCCTTCGGCACGATCAATCGCAACATTGATGCGACGATAGGTTTGGAACACAACATTGTGTTCCCGGTCAATGAGTACCTGACTGTTGTGAAGTGGTTGGACTGACATCACTTTTCGAGAATGGTGAATTCGACGCGACGGTTCTGTGCGCGCCCCTCTTCGGTGTCGTTCGATGCAAGAGGCTTGGTCTCACCATACCCCCGAGCGATGATGCGCAATGGGTCAACACCCCCGGTCTGAACGACGTACTCCATGACCGAACGAGCACGATCAGCGGAAAGCTGCTGATTGTCAGAATCCTTGCCGATTGCATCGGTGTGTCCACTGACTTCGATCTTCATCGTCGGATTCGTGCGCATGAGCGTCACCAGCTGTTGCAATTCCGCTGTGGACTCGGGTTTAAGAACTGCCAGCTTGCGATCAAAGAAGATGTTTTTCAGCTCTACTACCACGCCTTTCTCAAGCTCAAGGAGCTCGAGATCTCGTCGGATTTCAGCGTATTCGGTGTATTGCGTCAGGTCAAGATTCTGACTGATAGCAACATATCCGGGAGCCTCGGCGCGGAGTCCATAGTCGACTCCTGCCGGTAGAGTGATCATGTACTCTCCCGTTCCGTTTGCCGAGCGCGCACGCCCCACCTCGGTACCGGTTGTGAGGTTGAAGTAAACAATGTCGGCAGCAATAGGCGATGAGGTCTTCTTGTTGCGCACCCGTCCCGAGAGCAGAACAACCGGACGCGGGCGCACCTTTTCCGGAAGGCGAACGCGGAAGATGTCCCCGTATCCAAGTGTGTTGGTATAGGAAACAAAGTAGGCGTACTTGCCGTCAGCCGGAATCGTGTATGAAAGGTCCCAGTCATCGGTGTTGATCGCGGGACCGAGATTCTCCGGCTTTGACCAGTTCGTCCACGTTGAGTCAAGACGACGAGAGACAAAGACATCGAACTCACCGAATCCTTCGCGCCCGTCGGTGGCGAAGTACAGCGAGGTATTGTCTGATGCCAGGAATGGCGTTGCTTCCTGTCCGGCGGAGTTGATCGCTGAGCCCAAGTTCATCGGTGTGGCATACGTGCCATCCGGACTACGCAGGCTCACGTACAGGTCTCGGTTACCGCGACTGTCACTTCGCTGAATTGCCATGATCAGCGCCTCGTTGTCGTTCGAGATGCAGAACTCAGCATACTTGCTCTGGTTATCAAAGCCAGTGATTACCACGGGTTTGGGCGCAGACCAGCCCCCTGAGGTCCGTGTAGAGATCGCAACACTGCGCAGCTTACTCGATGGGTCAGAATACGTATCAAGCAGAAGCATGGACGTACCATCCGGCGTGATGGAGCACACACTGTTGTTGCCACGATTGTTCAGGGGGCCTCCAATGTTATAGGCCTCACCCCATGCACCATCGGATTGCAGCTCGCTTACCCAGATATCTTCGCCCCCTCCGCCGATGTTCTCCGGAGAGTCCTTCCGGCAGAAGAAGAGCGTCTTCCCATCCGGTGAGATCACCGGCTTCAGATCATCGAATGCGCTGTTCACGCCACTTCCCAGCGTCTCTGACCGCAGTGTTGTATCTGCGCCAGAAAATGCGGTGGCCATCACCGGAAGGGTGATGGCCAGCAACGCAACGGAAAGAATCTTCGTCGGAGTGATCAAGCGGAATAGACCTTACTTGTTCTTGGTGATCTTCATCGAGATCTTTTCGAGAGGATTGTTGTTACCGTCCTGTGGTGCGGCAACGATGGCATCAGCTACTTCCATTCCGCTAACAACCTCTCCAAAGCAGGTGTACTGACGATCCAGCCAATCGGACTTGGCCACGCAGATGAAGAACTGTCCACCAAAGCTGTTTGGATCTTGCGTGCGAGCTGCCGACAGCACACCACGAAGGTGTGGCTTGTCGGAGAATTCAGCCGGTACTTTGTCCTTGTAGCCACCCGAGCCCCATGTGTTGCGCGGGCCATTCTTGCTGTTTGGGTCTCCGCCCTGGATCATGAAGTTGGCAATGCAACGGTGAAAGGCCGATCCATCATAGAATCCTTCTGCCACGCGAGCATCAAAGAATTCGCAATGCTTTGGAGCAACATCCGGCCAGAGGCGCAGGACGATCTTGCCGAGATTGGTGTTTCCTTGGGTGACTTCAATGGTGTACATAGGTCCGTTTCCTGGATGAATGGGTCCGTTCGGTTCTGCATCTACTGCACAGCTTGTGCCGATAACCGAAGCGATAACGATGAGGAAAAGTGCGAAAAGACGCATGTGATTTGTCTCCGAATGATGATGATCGTGATGAACAGCTGATTATCTGCTAATTGAGCGGTTACTTTCGGCGCAGAGACGTTAGGGTGATCGCCGACTTCGGAATACCGTCTGAATCCCCCAGCGGTCCGGGCTCGACTTCGACGTTTCCGATCTTCGAAACGACATCCATTCCGTCAATGACGCTGCCAAAAATCGTGTATTGGTACGGAAGTGCCGCAGCTTTTTCGAGACAAATGAAGAATTGACTGGTAGCCGAGTTCGGGGCAGCCTTGCGGGCCATAGCCACAACGCCGGGTCGGTATCCTCTCCGGGCCGATGGCAACGAGTCGTTCAACTCATCGGCAAGGGGCTCTCCGGTGGCTGTAGAGCCCCCTCGTCCCCACTCGGCTCTGAGCTTTCGGTCGCGCGTTATGGGATCACCCATCTGCACCACAAAGTTCTTCGCCACCCGATGAACCGCGATCCCGTCGTAGTACTTACGATCCACCAGAGCAAGGAAGTTGGCCACGGTCTTCGGGGCATCCTGACCGTATAGTTCAACCGTGATGGCCCCCTTCGAGGTAGAGATCACCACGGTATCGGTAGCAATGGCTCCTATCATTGAATCAACCGGAGGAACACTGAGCGTCTCGGCAGGTGGTGCGATCTGCCGCACTGTCTCAACAGGGGGCTCTGTCTTTGGCTGACATCCCGTAAGGAGAATCGCCAATCCAAGCGCCACGCGATACATCACAAACACAGCCATCGTGCGCGTGCGCAGGAACCTGAGCAGAGCATCAATGCTCCAGTAACCGCTGACGAAGGCCGCCACCGTGGCCACAGCAAGACTTACTCCGTTGCCCGACTCGGCCAGATGACGAACCTCGTGCGAAAACTGCAGCAATCCGGCAGCAAGCACGGACGGAATGGACATCAGAAACGAGAACCGAGCGGCATGCTCGCGCGTCATCCCCCGGAACATGGCAGCCATCATGGTCGACCCGCTCCGGGACGACCCCGGCACGAGGGCTAGACATTGCGCCGCACCGATCACCACGGCATCGGTGACGGTAAGGTCAGATGTTGATCGGGTAAACGAGGCCAATCGCTCGGCAAGCCAGAGGAGCAGCCCCATGCCGATCAGCGCGCCAGCGATCACGTGAAGGTCCTTGGTTAGTGCACCTTCAATGACGTCCTTGAACGCCAAGCCGATCACCACGATCGGGATGGTGCCGATGATGACCAACCACGCCAGACGGGCATCCGCCCCCTGCTCTCGAAAAGGTCTGCGCTGAGAGCCGATGTTCTCAGACGTCCACCCTATTACCGACCGCATGATGTCCGTGCGGAAATACAGCAGCACCGCGGCAAGCGTCCCCAGCTGAATGGTTGCCATGAACGACGTCCACCTCTCCGGATGCGTCGGGTCGATCACGCCCATGACAGACGCCGCAAGCGTCAGATGTGCGGTACTGGAGATCGGCAGAAACTCGCTGAGGCCCTGGATTACTCCCAGAGCAATGGCGGTAAGGATGGACATGGGGGCGAAAATACTTCAGGTTTCAATGCGCTTCATACCAGGACGGACCCGACCCGGATTCTACGACCACAGGGACGCCGTTCAGTGGCAGAGCATGTTCCATCTCGTGTTTGACCATTGTTGAAAGTGATTCGACTTCGCTCTCAGGGGCCTCGAACACCAGTTCGTCATGCACCTGCAACAGCATCAAGGCAGAGTAACCATCGGCCTGCATGCGGTTGTGAACGCGAATCATCGCCAGCTTCATCATGTCGGCAGCCGTTCCCTGGATGGGCATGTTGATGGCCGCTCGCTCGGCAGCCGTACGTAGGCCGCGGTTAGCAGCGTTGATCAGCGGGAAGTACCTGCGGCGTCCGAGCATGGTGGCTGCATAGCCCCTTTCCCGGGTGGACTCAATCGTATCATCCATATAGCGTTTGATGCCGGGATACTTCTCGAAGTAGCTCTCGATGATCTTTTGACCTTCGGTGCGGGGTATGCCAAGACGCTGCGCAAGTCCAAAAGCGCCGAGGCCGTACATGATACCGAAGTTGACGGTTTTGGCTACGCGACGTTGATCCGCGGTAACTTCATCGATCGACACGTCATGAAGGATCGCGGCGGTGGCCGAGTGAATGTCGGCACCGGAGGCAAAGGCCGAACGAAGATTCTCATCCTGAGAGATCGCGGCCATGATGCGCAGTTCTATCTGCGAATAGTCGGCCGATACCATCACCCACCCCTTGCGTTGCGGTACAAAGGCCTTGCGGATGCGCAGTCCAAGTTCGGTGCGGATCGGAATGTTCTGCAGGTTCGGATCAGTCGACGAAAGACGTCCGGTTGCGGCAACAGTCTGGTTGAAGGTGGTATGCACGCGCCCGGTATCGGGATTGATGAGTTTCGGCAGAGACTCGACGTATGTTGACCGAAGCTTCTCCACCTGACGGTAATCGAGGATCATCTGCGCTATCGGATAGGAGTCCGCAAGCTCCGTCAGCACCGATGAATCGGTAGAATATCCTGTCTTGGTCTTCTTCGATGCCGGCAGCATGAGCTTTTCGAAGAGCACTTCGGCAAGCTGCTTCGGCGATGCGATGGTGAACTCCTCACCGGCTTCCTTCCAGATCTCGGCTTCCAGCCGACGTGCCTCGCTGCGCATGAACTCGCCGAGTCCGCCGAGCGACTCGGTATTGATGCACACTCCGTTACGTTCCATCGTCACCAGCACGGGAACCGTTGCAAACTCCACCCTGCGGGCAAAGTCAAGGAGCTCAGACTTCTCGAGCTCCGGCTGCAGTGTGTGACGAAGCTTCAGCGCAACATCAGCGTCTTCACATGCATACTCCGACACACGGGCAGGATCGATCTCGCGCATCGACAGTTGCTGACCGCGTTTCTCACCGATGAGCGTGGTGATCGAGATCGGCGCATACGTCAGCCACCGCTCGGAGAGAGCATCAAGGTTGTGTGGTCTATCCGGATCCAGCACATAGCTGGCAAGCATGCTATCGAAGGTCAGGGGGCTTACGTTTACCCCATACCGACTCAGGATCAGCATGTCGAACTTGGCGTTCTGTCCCAGCTTTTCAATGGAAGGATCTTCAAGCAGAGGCTTGATCGCCTTCACGACGTCGGCCAGCGGCAGACCATGTCCACCACCGTGTTCGCCGAAGAGAGAGCCCCCTTCCGAAGGATCCGGATCATCAACATCGATATAATATGCCGTTCCCTCCAGAGCTGAAAGAGCAACGCCAACGATGCGGCAGCGCATGGCATCGAGTCCGGTAGTCTCAAGATCAAATGACAGCTCACTGGCCCCCTTCAGCTCATTGATGGCCGATTCGAGCGAGCCGGGCGTGTCAACGAGGGTGTAGTTGTGCGGAAGGTCCGCAAGGATCGTCAAGTGATGGGTGGGCTCCGGATGGGGCTGTGCACTTTCGTGCCGAGTGCCCGCTACGGTTGCAGTTGACGTTTCGCTGCCGCTGGCCTGAGCGTACTTGGCAAACTTGCGACGCAGGGTATGAAAGCCGAGGTCCTCGCAGAAGGTATCGATAGCGATAGCATCCATAGGCTTTCGTACCAGGGCCACACGCTTGGCATCAATTGGCACATCCGTGTGAATGGTCACAAGCTGCTTGGACAGAAACGCCATCTCGCGACTTTCTTCGAGCTTCTTCTTTACCGATGCTCGCTCAACCTGATCAAGATGCTCATAGAGTGATTCGAGCGAGCCAAACTGCTCAATGAGCGGTATAGCGGTCTTCTCACCGACGCCCTTTACGCCCGGAACGTTGTCCGAAGAGTCGCCAATAAGTGCAAGCACATCGATCACATGGTCAGGGCCCACACCGAACTTATCCTTGACCTTCACGGCGTCCATCACGTCGTACTCGCCAACATCTTTGCCTGGACGCAGGATCTTGACCTTGTCATTCACCAGTTGGAAATAGTCCTTGTCGGACGTTACACAGAGGATGTCGTGACCATCGTTACTCTCACGACGGCAGATGGTCCCGATGATGTCGTCCGCCTCGAAGCCCGGCATTTCTACCATTTCGAGCCCCATGAGGGAGATCAGCTGTTTGATCCGGCCAAGTTGCGGGACAAGGTCTTCCGGGAAGGCATCTCGATGCGCCTTGTACTGGTCGTACATCACATGCCGGAACGTCGGCTCGGGCGTATCGAACACCACGGCGATAGCATCGGGGTTGTGTTTATCGAGCAGAGACGTCAGGATGTTTGCAAAGGCAAACACCGCAAACGTTGGCTCGCCGGAGGGGGATTGCATCGCTGTGCGCTGCAAGGCATGGTAGGCCCGGAAGACGAGCGACATGCCATCGATGAGAATCAGTGGACCCATTTGTACAATCTACGGTCGTAGTTTCGCAAAACATGATGCTTCCCGTCATCCCCGAACCGATCCTTTACACCGGATTCATCGTCCTCGTCCTGCTGCTTCTAGCGCTCGACCTGGGCGTTTTCAACAAGACTCCCCACGTTGTGAAGGTGAGCGAAGCCGTCGGGTGGACGGTCTTCTGGGTTTGCCTTGCTCTGCTGTTCAACCTTTTCGTGTACTTCGAAAAGGGGCCTATGGCAGCACAGGAGTTCTTTGCGGGCTATCTCTTGGAGCAGTCGCTCTCGGTCGACAACATCTTCGTGATCATCCTGATCCTGAAGTACTTCAAGGTGGCCCCACAGTACCACCACAAAGTTCTCTTCTGGGGAATCGTTGGCGCACTCGTCATGCGCGGCTCCATGATCGCCATCGGTGCAGCACTGATTGCGACCTTCCATTGGATCTTCTACGTCTTCGGCGCCTTCCTGATCTTCACCGGAATCCGCATGGCGTTCAGTGATGAGGAGGCAGAAGAACTCGAGGCGAATGCCGTTGTCCGCATCGCACGACGGTATCTGCGTATTACGCCCGACTACCATCAGGAGCGATTCTCGATCATCAAGGACGGCGTGCGCTGGTTTACGCCATTGTTCCTCGTTGTGATCGTTGTGGAGTTCACGGACCTTGTCTTTGCCGTCGACTCCATCCCGGCCATCTTCGCTGTTACCAAGGATCCGTTCATCGTCTTCACCTCGAACGTCTTCGCCGTCATGGGGTTGCGATCTCTCTTCTTCGCCGTTGCCGGCGTGATGGGAATTTTCCACTACCTCAAGTACGGCCTCAGCATCATCCTGTCGTTCATCGGCGTAAAGATGCTGATCCACGACTTCTACGTGATGCCGATCGAGATCGCCCTTGGCGTTATCGCCGTTGTCTTGGCGGTTAGCGTGGTGGCATCAATTCTGCTCCCTCAGCAGAAGGATGCGTAAGGGGCTTGCACTGCTTGCGGCATGTGCCGCACTCCTCGCGTTCGGATGCAGCTCGGCAAAGCGCATCCGTGTTGATGCGCCCCCTTCCATCCGCACCGTGCTCGAACGCGCCCAAGATCTGATCGGAACGCCGTACTGCTCTGCAGGCACCACTCCGGACTGTTTCGACTGCTCAGGATTCGTTGGCTACTGCTACGTCACCACCGGCATCCCAATGCCTCGCACCTCGCGCGAGCTGTTCACTGTGGGTCAGAGCGTTAACCCGTCCGACCTTTCCGCCGGGGACCTCGTCTTCTTCTCAACCTCCAACAGCATCATCAACCACGTCGGCATCTTCCTTGCCGACACACGGTTCATCCACAGCTCCACCTCCAGCGGCGTCATGATCTCCTCCCTTGAGGAACCCTATTGGAAACAACGGTATAAAGGGGCGAGGCGAGTGACGTTGTAGGGGCGAGACGCATGTCTCGCCCGATGTACCGTCATCCCCGCGAAAGCGGGGATCCACACACGATGACGATCAATAATAGCCCACGGCCTTGGCCGTGGGTTGCGGGAATCCACACACGATGACGATCAATAATAGCCCACGGCCTTGGCCGTGGGTTGCGGGAATCCATGAACGATGACGATCAATAATAGCCCACGGCCTTGGCCGTGGGTTGCGGGAATCCATGAACGATGACGATCAATAATAGCCCACGGCCTTGGCCTTGGGTTGCGGGGATCCATGTGTATACAACGTCATGACCATGCACCGCGGGCGAGACTGCGTCTCGCCCCTACATGCGTCTCGCCCCTGCCGTCTCTCGTCTCTCGTCTCTTGTCTCTCGTCACTCGTCTCTCGTCTCTTGTCTCTCGTCTCTGCCACTCTGTCAGTCCCCTTCGCCGTGCAACTGTCGTACTGACATCTACTTACGGCGCTTGACTGCCATTGCGGCAGATTTTCGTGTTTGGCACGATTTTCCAAGACATCCGTCATCACCGCAGTTCCACCAATGGCCATTGGGAGCACACATGTCATTCCTCATCACCACTAGGAGACCGACTATGTCCCTGATCAAAGTTGATCCGTTTCGCGGAGTCGATACGGTGTTCCGTCGCATGAACGAAATGTTCGATGGTTTTAACGACGGAGGTTTACAGTTCGAGATCGGTGATTTCTCACCACGCGTTGACGTTTGCGACGAATCGGACGGCGTTTCGTTCCATGCCGAGCTTCCGGGCTTGGATAAGAAGGACGTCAAGATCACCGTTGCGGATGATCGCGTGCTGACGATTCGCGGCGAGAAGAAGCGCGAGGAGAAGCAGCAGAACAAGAACTACACGCGCATTGAACGCAACTACGGTTCGTTCTCGCGCTCATTCACACTGCCGAGCGATCTGAAGCTCGACTCTGTGAAGGCATCATTTGACAAAGGAGTTCTCACTGTTTGGGTGGCAAAGAAAGAGCCAGCCATGCATAAGGAACAAGAGATCAAGATCTCATAAGCAGCACACCACATTCACACACGTTTAGGTTGAAGGATTCCCAATGGGAAAGATCATCGGAATTGACCTCGGTACCACAAACTCCTGTGTGGCCGTCATGGAAGGCACAACGCCCGTCGTGATTGCGAACACGGAAGGAATGCGGACAACACCGTCGGTCGTTGCATTCACCAAGAGCGGCGAGCGCCTCGTTGGCCAGTCCGCCAAACGACAGGCCGTTACCAACCCGAAGAACACGATCTACTCGATCAAGCGCTTCATGGGTCGGCAAATGAACGAAGTCTCAGACGAGGCCAAGAGCGTGCCATACGCTATGGTTGCCGGCGACAACAATTCGGCTCGCGTCGATATTGATGGGCGCCTGTACTCGCCCCCTGAGATCTCGGCCATGGTGCTGCAGAAGATGAAGCAAACTGCCGAAGACTATCTGGGTGAGAAGATCACCGAGGCAGTCATTACCGTACCTGCCTATTTCAACGACGCGCAACGTCAGGCCACAAAGGATGCCGGCGAAATTGCCGGACTTACCGTGCGCCGCATCATCAACGAACCAACAGCAGCAGCTCTGGCCTACGGACTCGATAAAAAGGGTCAGAACCAGATCGTTGCCGTGTACGACCTTGGTGGTGGAACGTTTGACGTGTCGATCCTTGAGATCGGCGATGGTGTGTTCGAAGTCAAGTCGACCAATGGAGACACGCACCTTGGCGGCGATAACTTCGATCAACGACTAATCGACTTCCTGGCGGATGAATTCAACAAGGCCGAGGGTATCGACCTGCGCAAGGATCCGATGGCTCTTCAGCGTCTGCGCGAAGCAGCCGAAAAAGCCAAGATCGAACTCTCGCAGATGCTGCAGACCGACGTCAACTTGCCGTTCATTACGGCCACGGCCGAAGGTCCAAAGCACCTGAACGTGAACATCACTCGCGCTCGGTTCGAGCAGCTCTGTACGGATCTCTTTGACCGCTCTCTGAAGCCATGCGAAGGTGCGCTGCGTGATGCAAAGCTCACACCATCGCAGATCGACGAAGTGATCTTGGTAGGGGGCTCAACACGCATCCCGAAGATCCAGGAGATCGTTAAGAACTTCTTCGGCAAGGAACCGTCGAAGGGCGTGAACCCGGATGAAGTGGTTGCCGTTGGCGCAGCTATCCAAGGCGGCGTTCTTTCGGGCGACGTCAAGGATGTGCTCCTGCTGGACGTCACACCACTGTCACTCGGCATTGAGACGATGGGCGGCGTGATGACACCGATGATCCCATCGAACACGACGATTCCGCATCGCAAGACGGAGACGTTCTCAACAGCCTCGGATAGCCAGCCGTCGGTTGAGATTCACATCCTGCAGGGCGAGCGCTCGATGGCCGCCGACAACAAGACGCTTGGCAAGTTCCATCTGGACGGCATTCCGCCGGCACCGCGTGGCGTTCCGCAGGTCGAGGTCACCTTTGACATTGATGCAAACGGAATCCTGAGCGTTACTGCCAAGGATAAGGCCACGAACAAGGAACAGAACATCCGCATCACCGGCTCATCGGGTCTTGACAAGAACGAAGTCGAGAAGATGAAGCGCGATGCTCAGGACCATGCCGCCGAAGACAAGAAACGCAAGGAGGAGATCGAACTCCGCAATCAGGCTGACCAGCTCGTGTACAGCACGGAGAAGCAGCTGAAGGAGTTCGACGAGAAGCTCGACGCCGACACCAAGGATCGCATCTCGAAGGCAAAGGACCGTCTGGCCGACGCATCAAAGAACAATGCCGCCGATATCCGTCCGGCAATAGATGCTCTGAATCAGCTCTGGAGCGAAGCCTCCACGAAGATGTATGAGCAGGCTTCGGCTCAGCAGGCCCCTTCCGCTGAGGAACCTACCTCAGGGGGCGATGCGAACAAGGTGGAGGATGCCGACTATACGATCGTCGACGAAAAGTGATGACCCAGCCTAGCGGCTGCTATAGCATCCGATAGGAATTCATCACCAACGCCCGCACTGATTCACCACCGGTGCGGGCGTTGTCATTTTTACACGGGCTGGATGGATGTCCGGGAACACGTATTTTCCTCGATGCGAAACCTCCTCTCCCTTTTCGTGGCCGCATGGTTCGGAACCTCCGGCCTTGTTGCCCAAGAGAACGTTCACGAACGCCACATGGAACGGGCACACCCTACGCCGGTTGTGGAGCCCCAGCCGAACATCGTTAAACTTCCGTTCGTGGAAGAGCCGCGTCTGCCAACGTTGTTCTCGAATGTGAACATGGTGATCGCGGCCGAGAACGACCAGCTCCCAACGCAAAATGAATCATCCATCGCCATTAGCCCCTTGAACCCGAAGCTGATGATTGGTTCCGCTGTGGACTATCGCGGATCGTCATCCACCTGGGCGTACTACTCTACCGATGGCGGCTATTCCTGGAACAACGTCACCCTTGGAACGGCGCGTCCGGGCTGGGCATCATCAAATGATCCCTCCGTCTGCTTCGATCACACGGGCAAGGGCTATCTCTGTTACGGCGGCTTCCGCCGCACGGGTAATGCTCAGTTCGGCGAGAACGGCATCTTCATCAGCTCAACAACCGATGCCGGCAAAACCTGGGCAATGAAGCACACGGCAGTGATCATCCATACCGGCGCGCAAACGGCGGACTCCGCCTTCGAGGACAAGTATTATGTGCACGCCGATACAGCGGGCACTTCTCCGCATCGCGGCACGCTCTACATTCCATGGAAGCGAGTGATCAATCGCGATTCATCCACACAGATCATGATCGCCAAGAGCACCGATCAGGGGGCTACGTGGTCCACCCCGGTTGCCGTCAGTGAGCGCTTCGCCAAGACCAGCGAAGCAACCACCTTTGGGCAGAGCTTTCCGCTGGCACGCACTGGACCGGATGGTTCAGTGCATGTGGTGTGGAACAGCGGCACAGAGAGTGCTATCCGATATGCGCGGTCAACCGATGCAGGTGCAACATGGTCAGCTCCTCGCATGATTCATCGCTACAATCCCTTTGGTATAAAGAGCACCATCAACGGACAGTCCAACTCCCGCGTCAAGAACGTGGTCCGCGCAGAATGTTATCCGTCACTAGCAATTGACAACACCGGCGGAGCACGCAATGGGTGGATGTATCTGAGCTGGGCGGCGGATAATTATCCCAACGTTTATGTTTCGAGATCTACCGACAACGGCACCACGTGGTCCGACGCACGTATCGTTCACTCGGATACTACGAACGATCAGTTCTGGTCGTGGATCGCGCTCGACCCAACAAGCGGCGATGTTGCCGTGATGTTTGCCGACAGCCGTGATGATTCGGCGAACATCCTAGTCCGGACATACGTCAGCTTGTCAACCGACGGTGGCACAACGTGGACAGACCGCAGAGCCGGCGATGGCAACAGCGATCTGCGGAACAATCCATTCACGGGCAACACCTTTGCCGGTGATTACTCCGGTTGCGACTTCCGCAGCGGCATTGTCTATCCATCATGGGTTGATATGCGCAATACAGATGTCATCAAGGCCGACAACGACGTCTATACGGCGGTCGTGAATACCCGTGCGCCATCATCACCGCAGCGATTCACCGCTACGACGCTCCCCGACCTTCCAACCGAGATCGACCTTTCTTGGGATGCCGTCACCACACGAGCGTTTGGTCAGCCCCTTGCATCGGCAGATCTGGCCTATGTTCTCACACGCGACGGACAACCACTAGCTCGTCTCGGATCGGATGCGCGGACATACCGCGATCGCGGCCTGACCAGATACCGCAAGTACGAATACACGCTGATTGCCGTTGTGGGCGCGGACACCAGCACAGAGCAGCGCGCGCAGGCATGGGCAGGCGGCTCTCTCGAACCGGGTATTCCGAAGCTGATCAAGGCAGTCGGTTCCGAGCCACTTCCTATCACGTGCACGGTTGAGCTTCCGCGCACGCGGCTCGACGGTATCACGCCGCTTGTGAATCTCTCCAAGCTCATTCTCACGGCAACAGATATCGATCAGCAAAGCGCACTGAACGTGAACGATACAGGGCGTGTGGTCACGCGCGACGTAACGCCATCCGAACGTGGGTGGTATCGCGTGCAGGCGCGCGCAATAGATGCCGATGGCAATGAAAGTCCGAGAAGTGATTCTGCCTGGGTGTTCACGGGCAATGCCGGGTATGTGGAGGAGAACTTCACCCGCGAGCCTCGCTATCGCAAGGTGCTGGGGTCATGGGGCACTACGACGAACTTTTTTCGGTCAGCACCGGCATCGTATGCGCATGCACCGGCCGGACCCTATCAGCCAAACCGACGCGATACCCTGCAGCTGATGCCGGTTGTTCCGGGCCCGATGATTCCCGAAGCATCGCTCGTGCTGCAGATGCACGTGGCCGCATTCATCGATGCCACAGACACGATGTTTCTGGAAGCCTCAGTCAAGGGTGTAGATGGCCCGTATGACCTGCTGGAATGGTGGAATGCTTCGAGGGATACACGCTGGACGGATACGACCAAGGGCGATGATGCGTGGAGAGAGTATCGGGTGAGGCTGCAAATAGGACCCGATACGACACACCTGCGCCTTCGGTTCCGTAGCAATGCATCCCGCCAGTCCGACGGATTCTACATGGACGACATCACATTGTTGACAACATCTGTGTCGGACGATGTGATCGGCGGAGCGATCACCGTGTTCCCATCACCGGCATCCACCCATTGCAATGTCACACTTGCGTCTGATGCATCAGTCGACGATGTATGGCTGACCGATATGACTGGAATGCGCTGTGCGGCTCCATGGTACCAGCGGGGCACTACACTCGTTGCAGATGTGCAAGCGCAGTCATCGGGTAGCTACGTTCTGACGGTACGCACCGGTGAGGTTATCCGGAGCGTTCCCGTGATGATCATCCGCTGAGCCCCCTGTCCATCCACAGTCATCAGAACTGTTCGCCGGCACGAAGGGTGAAGGAGATCGTGGTTCCCTTCCCTGCCCGAGACGTCAGCTCCACATGCGCGTGGTGTGCTTCGAGGATGTGCTTCACGATGGCCAAGCCGAGTCCGGTGCCCCCGACTGCTCGTGAGCGGTCCTTATCGACGCGATAAAAACGCTCAAAGATGCGCGAGAGATGTTGATCCGGTATGCCGATGCCCGTATCGGCAATCTCGATATGAACGCCGCCGTCGGCAGATCGCGTAACAATGTCAACGCGTCCACCATCGACGTTATACTTAATGGCGTTATCGAGGAGATTCGTCAGAACCTGCGACAAACGCTCCTTGTCGCCGTAAACCGAGCGTGACTCATCATGAGTAAAGCTCACCGTGACATTGGCCTGACGTGCCCGGATCTCCATGGTGTGAACGAGTTCGGAGATCAGGTCCACCACGTCGAAGTACCGAAAAGAGAACTTGAGTTCACCGCTCTCAATGCGAGAGATATCAATGAGGTCGTTCAGCAAAACGTTCAGCCGCATGGCGTTGAGATACGCCTTTTCGAGGAACGGTATCGCAACTTCGGGATCGTCCATTGCCCCGTCAAGCAGGGTTTCGAGATAGCCTTGCACACTGAAAATGGGCGTGCGGAGCTCATGGGAGACGTTGGCGATGAACTCCGATCGTACGCGCTCAAGGCGTCGCATTTCCTCGATATCATGCGCTGCTCTGTCTGCCAGACGGTTTACTGCCGTAGCGGCCTGCGCCACGGAGGGGTCGGCTCCCTCGGGGAGTAGAATCCTTGCACTGACAGCCCCCTGAGCGATCGACGTGGTTACGGTCTCAATGAGTTCAAGGGGCTCACGAACTGCCCTCTGAAGGCGTCTGCGCTGAATCACCAGACCAACCACTGCTGCTAGAGCAATGATCAGGAGACACAGGCTGAGCAGTGCGAAGGATGCCGACGATGGGTCATCTGCCATACGGCAAAGTTAGACCTGCTCGACGAATCGGTACCCCACACCTTTGACCGTTTCTATCCACGGTCCATAAGCGCCAAGCTTTTCGCGGATCTTGCTTACATGCACATCCACGGTGCGGTCTATCACAAAGACGCTCTCGCCCCAAATCCGACGCAGCAGAACTTCGCGGGAGAAGACCTTTCCTCGGTTCGAGGCAAGAAAGGCAAGCAGTTCAAACTCCTTCTTGGGAAAGAATGTCTCTTTGCCATCAACACGAACGGTGTAGTTCTGACGATTGATCTCGAGGTTGCCAAGGCGCAGGATCTCGGGCGCAACAATGGTCTCGGTGCGGGAAGCATCGCCTCCCCGACGAAGGATGCTTTTAACGCGGGCCAGCAGAACACGTGGGGATATCGGCTTTTGGAGGTAGTCATCAGCGCCAAGCTCCAAACCAAGGATCTGGTCGATCTCTCCGGATTTGGCCGTCAGAAACATGATCGCCGTCTCGGAGAATTGCGGGTCCTGCCGTATAGCACGACACACTTCGAACCCATCCATTCCGGGCATCATGACGTCCAAGATCACAATGTTTGGACGGTGCTTTCGAGCCGCCTCCAGCCCCTTCATTCCGTCCGTAGCGGTCTGTACCTTATACCCCTCTTTCGAGAGGTTATAGGAGATCAGATCGAGGATGTCTTGCTCATCATCAACAACCAAGATCTTCTTATCCATGCGATGCTTCCGTGTGGTTCATAACCAGTACGAAGTTACGCGAGCCAAACGGCGCTGGCGGTTAAATTCCGATAACATCAACCGGGTATCGAAGGACGATAAGTTCGTTATTTTCCGCAGCCTTCCGTGCACACTTCCCTACGACCATATTCCTCCGGGGGGAGCAGCCATCGTCAGCGCATCTATTCGCTGGTGACAGTGGTCGTTTTGTGTTCGATCGCCATGGCCATCGACGTGACTGCACAGACACGAGCCGCATCGAATTGGTACTTCGGTCAGCGTGCAGGAATCACGTTCTCGAGTGGAACGGTTTCTCCATTGGAAAACTCACGAATGCTTACCAACAGAGGATCGGCCGTTATGTCCGATCCGGCAACAGGTGAGCTTCTCTTCTATACCGACGGCGTTAGCGTGTGGAATCGATTCCACGATGTGATGCCCAATGGCACGGGGCTCATGGGCGATCCGTCAACGAGTCAGAGCGCACTGATCATACCGGCGCCTGGTCGTCCACATATTTACTATCTTTTCACCTCTGCACCGGCATCTGCTCCCGATGCATCATCACGATGTCTGTGCCTGCATTACAGCATCATCGATATGCGAGCTGATAATGGGCTCGGAGACGTAACCAAGAAGAACGAGTTCCTTCTGAATGACGTTACCGAACATCTCACGGCAACAACTGATTGCCTTGGCGATGGTTGGTGGATCATAACACGAAGCAGATTGTCGCGACATTTTTACAGTCTGCATCTAACGAAGTCATCGCTCGAAACACAGCCGATCGTGTCTTCTGTTACCAACTCCGAGCCAGACGTGCATGATGCCGGACAGCTGCATGTGTCGTCGGACAACCGACGTGTGGTGATGACCTCTACGGCCGGTAATTCTCAGATATTCGAGTTCGATGGGCAGTCTGGACGTCTGTCTGACGGATTGAATCTCTTTGGTGTTGAAAAGCTTGGTCAGCACTACGGTGCAGCGTTCTCTCCCGACGGACGCAAGGTCTACGTTTCAGTGACCAATGCTGCGGGAGATGCGTCAACGCAGATCTACCAGTTTGACCTCGTTCAGCCATCACCGCGCGAGATCACAGCATCGATGGCGATTGTTGCTGACCTTGGGGTGACCTCATCCTGGGTGCCCCTTCAACTTGGTCCGGATGGTCGCATCTATGTGGGAATTCCGGGAACAAATCGGCTAAGTGTCATTGAGCGTCCCAATTCCAGTGCTTCATCCGTTGGATACTCCAGTCAAAGTATAAGAACGGCGGGAGTTGTTCGAACGGGACTTCCGAACTTCCCGGCAGCACTCCTCGTCCGTGACGATCAGCGGGTTAACGGATGCGAAATGCCGCGTGCTGCGTTTACCATTCCCACCACAATCTGCGTCGGCGAGTACGTTCCCATCACCGACCGCAGCACAGGTCGCGTCACTGCATGGGAATGGTCTTTCGAAGGGGGCACACCGTCTGTCTCAAACGAACGAGCGCCCTCCAAGGTCTCATTCGCTAAGCCAGGATTGTTCACCGTTCGTTTGATAGCTCGAACGGATTTTGCTGCCGATACGGCGTTCGCTGTGATCACCGTTCTTGATCGTCCGGAGCTCATTGTGGATTCAACGCTCGTTGCCTGTCCGAATGAGCCCCTTGAACTGAGCGTTACCGGTGCGGACACGTACCAATGGATGCCGGCAGCACAACTTAGCGACCCCACATCATCCCGACCGACGGCACGTATCCGCTCGACCACGCTGTTTACCGTCGTAGGAACGTCTGCTTCCGGATGCAGAGATACGGCAACCGTGCTTGTTCGTATTCCGTCCTTCTCGGTTAGCAATGACGTCACCATCTGTTCCGGAGCATCCGTGCAGCTTCGTGCAGGTGGCGGTACGTCCTACCACTGGAGTCCTTCCACCGGACTTAGCGACACAACATCAGAGGCGCCTACGGCCAGCCCGAAGAGCACAACAACATATACGGTCACGATAAGAGTAGGAGCATGCACTCTCCGTGATTCCGTCACCGTTGCAGTCCTCGACTCTCTTGGCGTTCGTATTCAAGGGGCAAGCACAGCCTGCCAGGGGGATACCATCCTGCTGACCGCTTCGGCCGGAACGGTATTCCAATGGGACGGACCCGGAGT
>VEQR01000114.1 GCA_018883125.1 Candidatus Kapaibacterium sp. | reverse complement strand
ACTGAAGCCTACCACTTTGAGATGTGGACTGGTTGACAAGGGAAGCTGTCCAAGTATCTTGTGATTCAGGCCAACGTCCTGAAACCAGCCCCAATGGTGTGACGCTAACCTTGTCTTTACACCACGTTGTGACCGTGTAGTCTGCCTTGCCATCGTTGTCAAGGTCAACCCAGTGCTTTTCTTTGAATGTTGTATTCTTTCCGGTGCAATTGCCTTTCTCGGATTTCACAATCGTGGCAGTTTCTGCATGCACCAGCGATACCGAGCATGTAAGCATGACGAGGACTATCACGTACGTTTTCATCGTTGGCCTCCGTGCGAAGCGACTATGATTGATTTAACAAGAAACCCATACTCCGTGGTATGGAGACGCAGATGGTATGCGCCTGGTGTCAGATGACCGACATTCAGCATTTGATTCGAATCATCTCCCGTTGAGCCAGTTGATATCGCAATCGTCTTCCGGGACGGATCGACAACATCGACACTGACAATCTTGCATCGTTCACTCATGGTAACATTGAGAGCATCACCTGCAACTGGATTCGGGTACACAGTTACATTCGGTATGCCAAACTCGACTGACCCCAGACCTTTTATACTCTGCTTCGGAAAGGCGGATTCACTCCATTGAAAGTCTGCCTCACTACACTGCTTGGACACAGATGCTTGTAATTGCTTTATGGGCTCTACAAGCCATAGGACAGCACTAATCAGTTCTGCCCCCCGCGGAAGGGTTCTGTGCCACACCTTGCGGCACAATGCACGCGCCGAGTGTCGCCCACGCTGCGAGCGACATGAGGAAATGGATTCCTTTCATACCGTCACCTCAGAACAGTATGTGATAAATGACGTCTGTTTGACGTCAACTATGTTCAGTCATGTAATCCGAGAGCATCTCCCGGCACTACCAGCATAGGGTTGGACAAACAGAACTCATGGTACAACAATCAGTTTTTTGGGACAGCGATTTATCGGTTCGGTCTTGACGAAGATGGATCCCCGCGAAAGCGGGGATCCATGCGCATAAATCGTCGCCCCGGCGCAGGCCGGAGCCCACGCGAATCAACGAATATTACCAACCCTGGGCAAAGCGAGGGGGCGATGAGGGACCTTGTGCGAGACGCGTCATCAGTCATCAGGCGTTGCGTCTCGATACGAGGAAATCACTCTGTACGTATGGCGGAGGTGGCCAATTCCGAACCGTCAGCTAGAATGCAGCGCACCAACACGTTCCCCTTTACAGATTCCGGCATGGGCAGCTCAACATCTTCAAAGGGGGCTGCCGGAAACGTTCCTCGAAAGATCTCCGCACCCGCTATATCGTAGGCAACGAATCGGTTGCGCTGACTTCTTGTTCCCTGCAATGTCACGCGAATTGAACCGGAAACCGACCTCATGCTAAAGCGAGCTTGGGACTTCATCTGCGCAGCAATTTCCTGCGCCTGCTTTTCGAGAGGTTCTGGTAGCAGCGTCGACAGTATCCATGCCGTGTCGGCCTGTGCACGCTGGTAGCAGCGTAGTGCATTCTTACTCGCGGGAAACGTCTTGGAATAGTTGTCGTAAAGCTGAGCGTACATCGGGGGAACCGAAAAACATTTGGGCCATGTCTGGCGGCATGAGTCTGTCTCCAGCGACGTCGCCATGTGTCGGATCAATTCCATGGCGATTGCTAATTGTAGGGAATCCGCTGCACACTTGCCACCCTCACACTGCTCGCTTAGGTAAACAAACCTCGGCGCCGTGCCGATCGGAACCAGATGCAAGTCGTAGTAGAGGATGGAAGTATTGTGTTCATAGGAAAACTTGCGATGCAGCAGTCCGAAGGGTGACGGCCCATAGCGATAAGGAAGTGGTCGGATGTAGACTCGACGTCCGGCAAACTGATCGGGCAGCTTGATTCGCCGTACCCACTGATCGGGGTTCGTACCATACCGGTTAAGAACTGCCTGATCACCAATAGCTCGGATTCCCACGGAATCAATGAGCATAAGCCGCTGATGTGTGGCAGCATCGACAAGTTCCAAGGCGAATTCTACCGTGTCAACCATTTCACCCGGCTTTGTCTGGTTTCTGATGTCTGCCCAGGTTTCGATCTTTCGTTCGGAATACGCGCTCTGTGGAATGAATGAGGTGTTGGAGGTCGTCTCGATCATCCGGACAAATACGACAGTCGATCCAGCTTGGTATGTGAAGGCTTGTGTCCGTCCGCGTTCACCCAGTGTACGGTCAGCCCCGGGAACCGATGAGCCCCGTTCCTCGTGACCACGGCCCTGTGAAAAGAACTCACCGCGCGTCATTTCAAGAAAGACAAATTGTGTATCAAGTGGACGTTCAACACGCACTTCTCCATAGGAGATTCTGACGACTGTTGAATCGAAATCATCAATGAACTCGGCAAGCCAATTATGCCGGGCGTGCTCCTTCCAGATCGATGATCGAAGCGTCTCAGGAACGATCGGCTCGGAGTCCTGACCGGAAAGATGCCCATTCAGCATTACAATCAACGCGGCGGTCATAGTGACAAAGCACGTATAGTTGTTAATCACAGCACACCTCCGCTCCTGATGTGGTTGCACAAAATCCAAGGTACTGGGTTTTGCATTGCTGAAGAGTTGCTCTACCTCCTTCGCAGCCTGCCTGGCTGGAAACATCAACCATAGCGCAGGGATTCATAGCAGGAACATTGCATGCCCTAATGTTAGATGCCCAACATTCAAACGATGGCGGGGCGGACACTCGTCCACCTGTGAAACCAGCAGTAGCCGCAGTGGCGGAATGTCGCACAATACAAGTGCTGAACGTCGCCCACGCTGCGAGCGACATGAGGAAATGGATGTGTTTCATATCACCACCTCAAACAATTAGAACAAAAAGTGTGATGCTCGTAAACATCACCGGATATGCTTTATCGAGAAAGCGACGTGATCGCTTCGCAAGCAATCTAGGGTGAACGCGTGCGCATAAAGTTCATTACAATCAGAATTTTGAGACATTTACTTTAAGGTAGTGTGAGACGGCTTTGGCGTGCCGTCATCCCCGCGAAAGCGGGGATCCATCTTGATAACACATGGGCCCCGGCCCGCGCAAAGGCGAAAATGGATCCCCGCTTTCGCGGGGATGACAACGCTTTCGCGGGGATGACAACGCTTTCGCGGGGATGACAACGCTTTCGCGGGGATGACAACGCTTTCGCGGGGATGACAACGCTTTCGCGGGGATGACAACGTGTTCGCGGGAATGACGATCTACTCAGCAGGCATATCATACCACTTCACCTTGATTGATGATCCGTAGTAGGCTGCGCAAAGGAACTGTCCATTACGAAAGCCCCATGGAATGACGGCTTGTGGGAATTCGATTTCGCGAACCTTACGGCCGGTGACTGCGTCGACAAGGACCACGACAAAGATGTAGTCGAATGACGATGACGTCGTCTCCTTGCCCGTCAATTTCGATATGGGCACCACATACATGACGGCGATGTGCCGCTCATTAGGGGCTGAAAGAATGCCAACGGAATAAGACATTCTGGTTTGAGTGTTTTGCCGAGACATGGGATCACGAAAGTGACCTGTTAGCACAGGTAGTGGATCGACGTAGTACGTCGAAGACAGACCGATTGGCACCGAGACGGAGTCCCACGTCCGCAGGTCGTAGCGCGTCAGCGAATCGCGGAACCTGGAGATCACCCAGAGTTGATCACCATGCACTGCGAAGGCAGTACCTGATTCAACGGGTAAAATGCTGTCTGTATCGTAAACCTGTGGTCGCAATCCAAACAGCCGGAATCCGGTCGGTCCGAGACCGAGGATCAATGATCGATCTTCGAGTTTCCGCCCTGTTGGCGGATCGTCAAATCGCAATGTGTGAAACGAGGTCTTGCTCGGGTGGTGATACAGCTTTTCCTGATCACGTAGCCGATTGAGAATTTCCGGGACGCGAATAGAATCCGCCCTGCCATCATGCAAGCGGAGCCAATACAGGTACGTTCGATCTTCGTCCGCAGACCACGCATCGACCAGAACCGAGTCACCTGAAGCACTCTGTGCAAAGTAGCGAGGATAGACCGCACTGTATTGAAAGTTCGAAGGCATTGCCGGGTTTTCGGAGATCACCTTGCCATTGCTATCGACCACTAGCAATCGTTTCGACTCATCACGCGTTATTATGAGAGTGTTGTTCCTCTCTGGGAAATATGCAATGCTCGCTCGTGTCAGTGCCCTCTCAACAAGGGTGTCGCCGTCTATCGGACAGAGTGTGCGAGCATATCGCGCACGATTTTCTCGGGGACCGAAGAAGACGTCACCACTACCTGCTGTTGCCGTGTTGCGAATGGCTTTGAGAAACGGATCAATATCAAATCCTTTTGCACCCGGAATACCGGTGCTCTGAACGATCCCATTCGATGAAACGACCATAGCAAACGGAGATCTCGCAACGTGGTAGAGTCCCGCATACACGCGCAGCTCGTCATCATGGATCGTTACCATCGGCCGTTCTTCGGCTAGACTGTACATCCCATTGCCAAATCCCGGGTCTTGAAGATACACGCGCAGCGGCACCCCACGCTGCTGGCACTCGTAGGCAATGGCATCAAGATCCTGCGAGCATCCACCGCACAGTTGCGATGGAGCGAAACACAACACCACTCCTTTCAATCGGTCGGTGGTCTTGATCGGTACGGCATCGCCGGTCTTAACATCACCCTGGCCCTGTGCCGCATACGCAGCACAGAGCCAGAGAATGGTTGTCAATTTCAGAACATATCTCATTGAGCCTATCGAGTAATTGGGATGATCATTGATACAGTTCCAGTCTCGCTCACCGCAATACCTTTGAAGTCCAATTGCAACGACTCCAACTCGGGAAGCTCCGGACATTGATCAATGCGCACAACACATTCATTTGGCCCGAGGACCGTACCAGGTGGCAATGCTACACCTGTACTCTTGGCTCCATCATTCCGCGTGTATTCAGTAGCATCGAGAGTTACCGTGAGTATGTACCCGTATCCGGTTGGCTCGATCGTGCCTTGGTTTCGAATCCCACAGATCTTTGCGCATTTATCGCCGTTGCCGTCGCAATTCGGTTTATCAGGGTTTTGCGTGTCCCCTATCCATTTATACTTATAGTCGGTAGCTGGAGGGTTAGGACCGCCCTTCTTGATCCAACAACTAATGATTTGTGGAGCAGCTTCCGACGTGGAATTGACTGCACTCGCAGCTGGCGGAGATGCTGACACCTGATTCTGTGCCACTGCGAGCGGCACCAGGCACGTGTTGAGTGTCGCCCACGCTGCGAGCGACAAGAGGAAATGGATATGTTTCATATCAACACCTCAAACAAAAAGAACTAAAACTGTGATGCTCGGAAACATCACTGAGTATGCATTATCGAGAAAACGACGTGATCGCTTTACAAGCAATCTAGGGTGAACGCGTGCGCATAAAGTTTATTACAATCAGAATTTTGAGACACTTACTTTGAGGTAGTGGGGGACGGCTTCGCCGTGTAGGACGGCTTCGCCGTGTGGGACGGCTTCGCCGTGCTATTGGCAGTCATCAGTCATCAGTCATCAGTCATCAGTCATCAGTCATCAGTCATCAGTCATCAGTCATCAGTCATCAGTCATCAGTCATCAGTCATCAGTCATCAGTCATCAGTCATCAGTAATCAGTCATCAGTCATCAGTCATCAGTAATCAGTAATCAGTAATCAGTAATCAGAAATCAGTA
>VEQR01000034.1 GCA_018883125.1 Candidatus Kapaibacterium sp. | reverse complement strand
TCCGTACCTCCGTACCTCCGTACCTCCGTACCTCCGTACCTCCGTACCTCCGTACCTCCGTACCTCCGTACCTCCGTACCTCCGTACCTCCGTACCTCCGTACCTCCGTACCTCCGTACCTCCGTACCTCCGTACTTCGGTAATTCCGAAATTAATCCATGATCTTTCGCAGGAACGCAGGCTGACCACCGGAGGCGGCTCGGCTCATTTGCGTGTGATGACCGGACGCATCGGAAGGTGTGATCGGCATCGAGGCCGAGGCTGGTGGCTCTGTTCGAGGGGTTCCGGCCTGCTGACGAAGATTTTGTTGCTCTTGTTCGCGCTCGCGCTGGCGGCGCAGATACGTTGGCACGTTCACATCGTTCACATCTACATCAGATGCGGGCTGTGATGCGATCGGGCTTGGCGCGGGGGCATTACTGACAGGGGTGTCTATGACTTCGCGCTCGGTTGGGTTGCGCACGATCTCAATGATCGGGGCCTTGACTGATGTTGAGACAGGTGTTGTGACCGTTGTCTTTTCTTCTTCGCGTTGGAAGCCCGTGGCAACAACCGTGATGGAAATCTCTTCGTCGTCCATACGATCATCGAGGACAACGCCATGGATCAAGTTCACATCATCGCCGGCTGCCTGCTCAATAGCGGCAACAGCTGCGCTGACTTCGAACATCGTCAGGCTCGGACCACCGGTGATATTCACGAGTAGCCCCTTTGCACCATGAATGGACATTCCTTCAAGGATCGGCGAGTTGAGAGCATTCTGAGCGGCTTCGATTGCACGATGCTCGCCGCTGGCACGACCAATTCCCATGAGTGCGTCACCCATGCCGGACATCACGGTACGAACATCGGCAAAGTCCACGTTCATGTATCCCACTCCGGTGATGATGTCCGCAATGCCCTTTGTGGCATTGTACAGAACGGTATCAACCATCATCATCGCGTTGCCGAACGGCTCGTTCCGATCAATCACTGCCAGAAGGCGTTCGTTCGGAATCACAATCAGAGCATCAACGTGGTCGCGCAACTCCTTAATGCCGGCCTCAGCAAGCATCATGCGGCGCTTGGATTCGTACTTGAAGGGCTTGGTCACAATAGCAACAACCAGTGCTCCGAGTTCGCGGCCCACACGAGCGATAACCGGCGCGGCTCCCGTTCCTGTGCCACCACCCATGCCGGCGGTGACGAAGATCATGTTGCTACCCGCCAGTACCTCACGGACGTCGTCGATACTCTCTTCGACGGCTAAGCGCCCCTTGTTCGGATCTGCTCCGGCTCCGAGGCCGCCTGTGACGTCCTTGCCGAGCTGAAGCTTGATCCCTGAGGGATTGCTCATCAGTGCCTGACGGTCCGTGTTTGCAGCGATAAACTCTACGCCGCCCAGACCAAGATTGATCATCGTGCGAACGGCATTACCGCCGCCGCCGCCAACGCCAACAACGCGAATGCTCGCGTCCGACGTTAGTGTCGAAATATCTAACTCAATTGCCATCATTCCCCCCGGAAATCAGTCATGTTTCGTGAAGTTAACTCGTTAGAAATTTTCAAACCAGTCTTTGAGTCGCTGAGCCATTCCTTTTTTATGAACAGGAACCTCTGGCACCTGTGTGACAGGGGGCTGCTCGGTCGGCTGGACTGGTTGCTGTACGTCGGCTGCATCGGACAAAAACTCATGGTGATGTTGAAGACTGTAAAGGGCAAGACCGATAGCGGTTGCTCGGGAAGGTGTTGTTACTTCACGCGCGAATACATCCATCGTATATCCGCGCGGGAACCCCTTATTCACCGGAAGTCGGAAGGTTCGCTGTGCCAGTAGCTCCGAGCCGTACAGCTCGGTGCATCCACCGGTGAGAACAACGCCGGCGGCAAGCTGATGTGACAGACCAGACTCGTGGATACGGGCAAGGACAAAGTCGAAGATCTCTTCCATGCGTGGTTCAATGACCTGACACAGAATCGATTTTGATAGTTCGGTTGGGGTTCTTCCTGCTACGCCGGGAATCTGAAAATGCTCGTCGCGCAGAATGCTCTCACCGATTGCGTGACCATACGAGACCTTGATAGATTCGGCGTCTGTGTTTCGAATTCCAAGGACGGCAACAATGTCATCTGTAACGCGCTGACCGGCGATACCGATAACGCTAACGTAGCGCAGAACGTTGTCCTTGTAGATGGCCATATCGGTGGTGCCACCACCAACGTCCACGATTGCGACGCCAACCTCGCGTTCCGCATCGTCAAGTACAGCATAGGCACTCGCGATAGACTGCAGCACTACTGCATCAACGTGGAGCCCCGCACGCTCGGCGCACTTGTAAACGTTGTCAATTGCTGACGCACTTCCGGTAACGACCAATGCGTTGGCCTCAAGACGGCGTCCGCTCATGCCTAATGGGTCGGAAATTCCGTCCTGTCCATCAATGATGTAATCCTGTGGGATCACATGAAGAATGCGTCGATCAGGTGTCACATGGACCTGGGCAAGCTCGTCGTGAAGCCGCTTTACGTCGTCCTCAGCGATCTCCGATGTTCGCGTGGTAACGATGCCTCGCGTCATGAAGGTGCTGATATGTTCGCCGCTGACGCCGATCACCACCGGTCCGATCTTATATCCACTCGTCTGCTCTGCTTTGTCAACGGCAGCTCGAATGGCGTCGGCGGTCTTATTGATATTACTCACCACACCACGCTTCAGACCATCGCACTCGGCAAAACCGGCTCCAATGACCTCCACGGCACCCGTGGACTCGTTTTGCGCCATCACCACCACGCTCACCTTTGTGGTGCCAATGTCCACCCCGGCATGGATCAACTGCTTACTCATACCGAAGCCCCCTGCGTGCTTGCCTGCTCGATATCCTTTCGATACCGAAGAACCACCTGATGCCTCCAGCGAAGATCCACTTCCTCGACCGACGCCAGACGCAATGACATCGAGGCGTCCTTCCAGAAGATGTTCATGTCAGCAAGAGCGTCAGTGGTTTGCTTCACATTCAACCGTCCGAGACGCCACGTCGCCTCATCGGTCACCACATCAACCGAGCGAGTACGCGGATCGAGACGGATCTCCGAGATCGACTGATATAGTCGTGGATCCAGTGTGCCGCAGGCCTGGTTGAGGACATTCACAAGGTCCACGATATCCTGAGAAGACAACACCGCGCCCCCTGAAGCATGGATCAGCGGAACGTTGTGCGCTGTGCGCTCCTGGGCAACCGGTAAAACGCTTCCCATTTCGTCAACGTAGCGCAACACCCCATCCTGACGGACCACGTGGGCCACCGGTAACCGCTCGCTGACGTCCACACAAACATCTCTAACGCCCGTAAAGTACACCGACGCCGAGCGCACATACGGAATGCCCTCCACAGCCTGGCGCACCGACGCCAACGTGATGGCTTTGGTCTTGCGATATCGCAGAGTATCAACAACACGCTGAATGGCAATGCGGCTTAGCCCCGTTGCACCAACAACATGGATGTCGGCAATCCGCTGCCGCTCTTTCCATTGCGATGCCATGAACGAGAGAAAGATCAACGCGAGCAGAGCCACTACCAGCCCCGAGCTCCTGCGCTCGGCGTGCTGATTCTGACGTATCTCCTGTTTGCGCTTTGCCACCGTTATCCTCAGTCGTGTGAATAACTTGACCCAGTTATTCACATGTGTGAACAAACATCACAGCGATGCTCTTTCAAGCCGGATAATCTCGAGGAAAATAGACGTTATCCTGTCATATTCACAACGAGTTACCGAAGTCGCAAATGTATGTGGAAGACTGTCCTGATGCAAGAGGAAATGTCAGGGGACGTCTGAGTTTTTCACACAGGTTATCAACGCATTGTGGATTGTGTGGACAATGACCGATCGTCAACTCAGCGCGCGAGTGCGTCCACCATCTACCAGAACACTGGTTCCGGTGATGTAGGCTGCAGCCGGCGAGGCCAGAAATGCCACAACATTGGCGATCTCTTCAGGCAAGGCAAAGCGTCCGAGGGGGATCTCATGCGTCATGCCACGAATAACCTCATCACGGCTGCGGCCGGTTGTCGAGGCGTTTCGGTCGATGATCGACTCCAGTCGCTCGGTCTGCGTGGCGCCCGGCAGCACGTTATTCACGGTGATCCCGAGCGGTCCTAACTCTGTGGCTAGGGTCTTTGACCAGCTGGACATTGCCCCACGAATGGTGTTGCTAACACCGAGACCTTCAATAGGCTGTTTCACCGATGTGGAAACGATGTTGATAATGCGTCCATAGCCAGTCTGTTCCATCATGGGGATGACAACTGATATCATGCGATGGGCAACAAGTATATGATTTTCAAAGGCTTCCGCTAAAGCAGCGACAGTCGATCCTCGAAGGGGGCCAGCAGCCGGTCCGGCGGTATTGTTGACCAGGATGCTTATCGGACCAACGATTTCCACGACGTTATGCACACCCTGAAGGTACTCAATTTCGTTGGAGAGATCCACGGCCAGAGCCTGATGCTGCGCCCCTGTAGGCCTGGGAAGTCCCATAACCAGCTCTCGCAAAGCATCGGTGCTGCGTGCCAGAGCAACCACGGATGCGCCGTTGGTGGCAAGTTCGATGGCGCTGGCGCGACCGATACCTTTGGACGCCCCGCAGACGAGGGCCACTTTTCCTGTGAGGTCCAGATTCATGAGTTAGACTCCGATGTGTAGCTTTGTTGCCGGCAAAACTACCAACTGTGGAAAGACCCCATGGCAATCCGAGCACCATTCCCCCTCAAAACGTGGATCGACGAGCACCGGCACTTGTTGAAGCCCCCTGTCGGCAACGCCAAGGTGTATGAAGACACGGAATTCATTGTGATGATCGTTGGTGGACCCAATGCCCGCAAGGACTATCATTACAACGAGGGCGAAGAGCTGTTCTATCAGCTCGAGGGTGACATCACCGTCAAGATCATTGATGACGGTGTGCCCCGCGACATGCACATCAACGAAGGGGACATGTTCCTCTTGCCACCCCGCACACCGCATTCGCCTCAGCGTCCGGCCAACACGGTGGGTCTGGTTGTGGAGCGCAAACGGGAAACCACCGAGCTGGATGCGTTCATGTGGTTCTGTGAGAACTGCGGAACAAAGCTCTATGAAGAGTATCTGCCGCTAACGGACATCGTCTCACAACTCCCGCCGATCTTCGAACGCTTCTGGTCGAACATGGAGCACCGCACCTGCAAGAACTGCGGCACGGTAATCGAGCCCCCTGCGAAGAGCTGATGCCGATGCTCAAGATCGACTGTCATGCCCACATCCTGCCCGAACGCTGGCCTTCACTGAAGGACAAATACGGCTATGGTGGTTTCATCTGGCTAGATCACTACGCACCCGGAAAGGCGCGCATGATGCGCGATGACGGTGTGTTCTTCCGTGATATCGATGAGAATTGCTGGAATCCCGAGGCGATTCTGCGGGATATGGACAGCCATAACGTGGACGTCATGGTGCTCTGCACCGTACCGGTGCTGTTTTCCTATTGGGCTCCGGCACAGGACGCTCTGGACTGGACGCGATTTCTCAATGACCACCTTGCCGGTGTGGTTGCCGATAACCCCAAGCGGTTTGTTGGCCTCGGTACGCTCCCCATGCAGGACGTCAGCCTTGCCATCGTGGAATTGCGACGTTGCATCAATGACCTTGGTTTTCGTGGTGTGGAGATCGGCACGAACATCAACGGCATGAATCTGGATGATCGCTCCTTGGACCCATTCTGGGACGAAGCGCAGAAGCTTGGAGCGGCGATCTTCGTTCACCCATGGGAGATGATGGGCTCTGATCGTGCAACGCGATACTTTCAGCAGTGGCTCGTAGGCATGCCGGCCGAGACAACACTGTCGATGACGTCGATGATCTTCGGCGGTGTGTTCGATCGATTCCCCAACCTGCGCGTGATGTTCTCTCATGCAGGGGGCTCCTTCCCCTTCACGCTCGGACGTATCTCCCATGGATACCATGCCCGACCAGATCTGTGCGCGGTAAATGGTGTTGAAGATCCTGCAACCTACATCGGCAGGTTCTGGGTTGATTCCATAACGCATAACGCCGATGCGCTGCGATACCTTGTCGCCCTCATGGGAAAAGAAAAGATCGCCTACGGCACGGACTATCCGTTTCCGCTTGGCGACCTCGAGCATGGGAAGTTCATTGAGGAGATGACCGACCTGTCACACGCCGCAAAACAACAGATCTTTGCCAATTCGCTTCTGGAGTTCCTCGGACTCCAGGCCAGTCAGTTTGAACGACCTGCCGCTCCTGTTGACATTGAAGTTGAGTGACGAGAAAACAATTTCGTAGATTCGCATCGCTCTCGCGACGGAGGGCTCGCATAATGGTATTGCAGCTGTCTTGAAAACAGCCGGGAGAGATCCTGTGGGGGTTCGAGTCCCTCGCCCTCCGCTCCGTCACCTTTTGACTTGATAGATACACTTCTTGCCCCGCGTTCGGGCACCCGGGAGTTCAACCATGCGCAACCTGGCACTTACCGCTTTCGCCGCATCGGCACTTCTGATCACCTCGTGCAGTGACGAACCAACGGCTCCAACAGCTGTTGGCTCCTATGTCCGTGGTTCTGGTGCCTACATGATCCACAGCAATGTGGATGTGGCGATTGACGCTGCAACAAGCAAGACGACTGAGACTCCCGCAGCCGACGACAGCACGGCCGTTGCCCAACGCACCAGCACAGGCGGCGTTGAGAAGTCAACGGCATACGTTTACGAGAACAATGCCGTTACCGACACGGTTGTGATGATTCAGAACGGCAGTGTTGTGATGCAGGACTACCCAATCCGCTATGATGTTTTGGGTATCGTGCTGGACCTTGGGCGAAAGCAGGTTACGGTGGCCGACTTCAGCAAGACGTCGTGGACCGCTCTGAAGGATACCATTCTTCCATTCGACTTTCCGGCATTCCCTGGTCTGAAGCTCTCCGGCTCGCTGAATTTTGTCGGCAAGCTTCTCGCAGATGAAACGGTCACGCTTAACGGCACGTCGCTGGCAACAAAGAAAGTTCAGCTGGATCTCAATGCCGTGCTCACTGCCAGCATCGGAGCTACTGTTCCTATCAGCCTTGTGCGCACGATCTGGTTTGCTGACGGCATCGGCATTGTAAAGACGGAGCAGAAGGCTGCCGTGATTGACCTCGGCCCAGCCGGTGCGCTGCTTGGCACGCAGAAGCAGGCCATCCCGGGTTTTGTGCAGACCGCAAAGCGCTGGTCAACCAACTAAGACCGCCCGCCCTTACGGCTTCCAGAGCCAGAGGTCAAAGCCCCCTTGTCCGCCTGCGCGGTTCGATGCAAAGCATATCGTCCCGTCGGGTAGGATACATGCATCGCTTTCATCGCTTCCCGTGTTGATCTCGTCTAGTGGTACTGGGTCACTCCAGCGTCCATTGCGGTACACGGACATGTAGAGGTCAAACCCGCCAAGGCCGCCCATTCCGTTTGACGCAAACAGCAGGGTATCACTCGAGACAAGCACCGGCGAGATCTCATCGCCCGGTGAGTTCAATGCTTCGCCCGCGTGCTGCATGGCCGACCATGTTCCGTCAACCCGTCGCTCCAGCATCCAGATGTCGAGACCTCCGAAGCCCCCTTCCCGATCGGAGACCAGCATCATGCGAGTATCATCCGGGGAGATCGTGGGTTGTGAAGCGTAGAACTGACCATTGACGTTTTCAAGGGGCTGGCCAAGCTCGATCGCATCAGCCGTGCGTGTTACCCTGACGATGGAGGAAAAGGTCTGCCGCTCTGCGAGGAGGTAACGAGCGCCGAGGCCATCGCCACCACTAGTTATCGATACATACCCAGCGGCACGCCCCTTCTCGTTAAAGGTTCCGCCGACGAGCAGAACCTTCCCTGATGCGCTGCAGTGATACACCTGTGAAACGCCGCTTCTTTCGGACGTGAAGAGCATGCCGGACCCACGCAGGTCAACTGCCGGAGCGTATTCGTCTGCCGGGGAATTGCACGATGAATGTGGCCACGGGGCTTTAGGCAGCGCTGAATCCTGAGCATGTAGATGGGCAGCTCCGGCAAACGCGCAGAGGAGCGCCGCTCGGCAGACGATGGCATTGATGGAACGTGAAAGTGCCATCTACACGCCGCGCGTTTCGGGTGACCAGATGAACTTGTGCATCTGCAGCTGAAAACGAACGTTGAGACGATCTTCAAGGATCCACTCGACAAGAGTAACAAAGGCAAGTGCATCAAACACACACGACATAAGGACTGCCGCCACGCGGTTTTCCAGATCATAGCGCTTGACGATGTCGCGAGCGTATTCGTAGTCAGCCCTCGAAGCAAGGACAAACTTCACCTCGTCGTGAGCACGCAACCTGTCGAGGTTCGCTAGATAGTTCAGCGATGACATCTTTGAATCCGGACACTTAACGTCAACGATGCAGATCACCCGCGGGTCTACGACAGATGTATCAACATGTCCTCCGGTCTCCACGGCAACCGTGTATCCTCGGTCGCAAAGCGCGCTCATCATGGGCAGCACGGCGGGCTGCTCCAGCGGCTCGCCGCCGGTGAACTCCACAAACCGGCAGCCGGTTTGCTCCACACGTTCAAGCACATCCTCCATCGACATCCATTGGTGCTGCTGTCGGTGATCAAGCGCATACGGCGTGTCGCACCACGAGCATCGAAGACGACATCCCTGCAATCGAATGAAAAGGCACGGCATGCCGGCACGAGTCCCCTCTCCCTGGACGGAGTAGAACACCTCGTTGACGTGAATGGATTCCGAAGGTATTGGGCTTGTGGACATCGACGCGAAATTACGCCACGGTGATCAAGCCACCCGTATCGAACTGGCGGATCACCTCTTCTCGCAAAGCGGCATGCTCCGGCAGACGCAATTGCGGATCGTTCTCGAGCAGGGCGTGAGCATCTGTTCGCGCCTGGGCAATGATCGAGGCGTCGCCAATGAGATCGGCAAATCGAAACTCCGGTATCCCCGACTGACGCGTACCCATGACGTCGCCCGGACCGCGTAGTTGCAGGTCCACCTCCGCTACCTGGAACCCATCAGTGGTCTGTTCCATGGTCCGGAGCCGCACCACCGATGCCATGGCATCCTCACTGGATTGAGACCGTGACACCTGATAGCGGAAATGGTCCTTGGTTGCCAGAAAACAATAGGACTGTTCCGAGCCCCTTCCCACTCGACCGCGCAGCTGATGCAGTTGCGAAAGCCCAAAGCGCTCGGCATTCTCAATGAGCATCACCGATGCGTTCGGAATATCAATACCAACCTCGATCACGGTCGTCGAAACAAGCACGTCGAACTCCCGCCGAAGGAAGGCGCGCATGATCTCTTCCTTTTCGTTCCAAAGCATCTGACCGTGAAGAAGGCCAACCTTGAGGTCGGGGAACATTTCGTCTTTCAACCACTCGTAGTGCTCAACGGCACTCTTAGCTTGGATCTTCTCGCTTTTCTCCACCAGCGGATACACGATGTATGCCTGACGTCCCAAGCGCACCTGCGAGCGAATGAACCCGAATGTCTCGCCGAGGGCCGATTCAAAGACAACGCGCGTGATGATAGGCTTGCGATTGGCGGGCATTTCATCGATCACCGATGAATCAAGATCGCCGTAAAGCGTCATCGCAAGGGTCCGTGGGATCGGCGTGGCGGACATCACAAGAATATGCGGCGTGCGCATCTGATCACCATGCGACTGCTGCCCCATGCGACGCAGCTCCTTGCGCTGAGCAACACCAAAACGGTGCTGCTCATCAATGACGATGAGACCGAGTCGATGATACTCGACGTTCGCCTCGAAGAGCGCATGTGTTCCAACAACGATGTTGGCAGCACCCGAACGGATCTGCTCTAAGGCATGACGTCGGGCAGCACTCCGCTGTGCGCCAACAAGTTGTGAGATCCCGATGTTGCCAAGGGGCTCAAGCAGCTTCGATAAACTATGGTAGTGCTGTTCGGCCAGAATCTCCGTAGGGGCCAAAAGAACCGTCTGGTACCCGTTGTCGATGGCATTCAGCATGCAGAGTGCAGCCACCACCGTCTTACCCGATCCCACATCGCCCTGAAGGAGCCGATTCATCGGTGCTCCGGAACTCATGTCGGCGATGATCTCGCGGATGACGCGCTTCTGTGCACGGGTGAGCTCGTATGGCAGCGCATCCATCACGGCGCGGGCGCGCGGACTCTGCGGCTGCATGGGAAGTCCGCGCTCAGGACGCTTTCGCGAGGCTCTGCGCGCGGCCAAGTGCACTTCGAAGATGAAGAGTTCCTCGTACTTCATCCGATGCTTGGCACGGTTGACCTCGTCGATGGAATCCGGCAAATGAAGCTTGCGGAGCGCGTCGTGCTGCGGCATCAGCCGGTGCTGCCGACGCAGGTGTTCCGGCACGGGGTCGATGATATCGGCAAGCCCCTTATCGAGGGCATACTCAGCGATAGACCGCATCAAACGCATCGTAATGCCAGCAGATTTCAGTCCCTGCGTCATCGGATAGCGCGGGAGGATGCTTCCGGATCGATACATCTCGATCTCCTCGGGATCTACCTCTTCCATCTCCGGATGATGCATGTTCAGGTCCGCCCACTTGGGGTCGTACTGCGGAACACCGTGGACAACATACGTCGAGCCAACCTTCAGAAAACGTTCGTAGTAGGATAGTCCGCTCCAGAAGATGAGCCGCATGGATGTGCCGGATTCGTCCTGCAGAGTGGCCGAGATCATCGACCGACCCTTGCCGACCGTCATCTTGCGCACACTCGTAAGCGTGGCAACAAGCGTTACCTGGCTTGTGACCTTGATCGCCGACGATGCATCACCATTCCAGAGATCGGGCGCACGATAGCGCCGAAGCATGTCGGCAATGCTCTCAACAGCCGTCCGGTCCACATAGCCACGAGGCACATGGTAGATAACGTCGGCGTAGGTAACAAGGCCTTCCTTGGCCAGCATCTCGGCACGGCGGGGCCCAACGCCCTTGATATACTGCAAGGGCAGGATCAACGGTGCTTGAGCATCGGCAGACATCTGCGAGGTCTTCCCTAGCGGGCAGTTCCGTCAACGATCGTCATCCAGCCATGCTGATCGGCGATACGTCCAAATCGGATGTCATTCAATCGCTGCTTGAGCGCGAACATCGTACAGCCATCATGCACGCTCAGGGAAAGGTCTTCACCATCGATGCTTATCGTCTGGATCGGAGCGACCGATGCGGCCGTGCCAACGCCAAATGCCTCGGTGATTGTGCCGCTCTGGATACCCGTGCGCACCTCGTCAACCGAGACGGCTCGTTCCTGCACGTCGATCCCAAGATCGCGGGCGATCTGCATCAGGCTGTCGCGCGTCACACCGCTCAGGATCGTGTCCCCCGTTGGCGGCGTAACAAGTACACCGTTGATGATGAACATGAGATTCATGGTGCCGGATTCTTCCACATACGCATGATCACGCGCATCAGTCCAGATCACCTGGTCAAATCCCTCATCCTGCGCGAGTTTCGTCGGATACATGGCCGCAGCATAGTTACCGGCACACTTGGCATAGCCTGTTCCGCCGTGGGCTGCGCGCGTGTAGGTGCGCTCCACTTTGACGCGAAGGGGCTTTGTGTACACTGGACGAAATGGACCGCCAACGACCATGAAGGAAAACTCGTCGGCTGCCTTAAGCCCCATTCGCTCTTCGGTAGCGATCACAAAGGGGCGGATGTAATACGACGAGTCCGGACCCGGCGGTACCCATCCGCGATCGAGATCTACGAGCGTATGGATGGCCTCGGCAAACACCTCTGCCGGCACTGCCGGCATCAGCATACGCTCGAGCGAACGGTTGAAACGCTCGTGGTGACGGAGCGTGCGGAACACACCGATGCGACCATCGTCCATACGATACGCCTTCATACCCTCGAACACGCTCTGCGCATAATGCAGACCAAGGGCAAGGGGCGAAAACGGTATCGGACGGTAGGCCTGGATGCGTGCCTTGCGCCATTCGCCGTGGGAGTACTCGGCAATGAACATGTGGTCGCCGGGTACATTCATCAGTTTCAACGACGCCACGGCGTCAGCGTCCAGACGCGGCGTTGCCGCGCGATCAATGGGGAGAGACATGTGCGAATCTAGGTATTCCAAAAGTGTCATTCTTGGCGGGTTCATGATATCTTCGAGCGAAATGCAAGAAAAACGTGACCTCGTGATTGTTGAAACGGTGGCCGAGATGCAATCGATTGTCCGCGCCGCCAAGCAGCAAGGCCTCACCGTTGGGTGCGTCCCAACGATGGGCTACCTGCACGATGGTCATGCATCGCTGATTCGCCGTGCCGCCGAGGACAATGACCTGGTTGTGGTGTCGATCTTCGTGAACCCAACACAGTTCGGACCGAACGAGGACTTTGAGCGCTATCCACGGGATCTTGAGCGAGACCTGAGCATTGTGGGCCAAGCCGGCGGTACACACGTCTTTGTTCCATCGGTAAAGGAGATGTACCCCGATGGAGCTCGTTCGACGATTCACATTGACGGCGTAACGGAGGTGCTTGAAGGCGCTGCTCGCCCGACCCATTTCGACGGCGTTGCCACGGTGGTCTCTCGTCTATTCGAGGCAATGGAGCCAACGGTGGCCTACTTCGGACAAAAGGATTACCAGCAGACGCTCGTGATTCGTCGGATGGTAGAATCCTCGCCCCTTCCATCAGTCCACTCCGTAGCAATCGTGGTACTGCCCACCATGCGCGAAGAAGATGGGTTGGCCCGAAGCTCCCGCAACGTGTACCTTTCCGATACAGACCGATGCGATGCCTCGATCATCTACGCTGCCCTTCGTGCAGGAGCTGACCTTCTGGCAAGGGGCGAGCACAGCCTATCAGTTGTTGAAGCCGCCATGCACGCCCGCCTTAGCGAGCTACCACGATTGAATGTTGAATATGCCGTTGCCGTGGATGCCCGCACACTGCGTCCACCCGAATCGGTTGTTGCGGGAATGACAATTGCCCTGCTTGCTGCCGCACGGCTTGGATCAACGCGGCTGATCGATAACGTACTGGTTCCTATCGGCCGCTAACGAGGTCGATGCGGTAGAGCATCCACTCCTTCATGCATAAAGCGCCACGGCGCTCATAGAAGTCCCGCGCAAGCCGGTTCCAATCCAACACCTGCCAGTCAACGCGTCCGCAACCGCGTGATCGAGCCAGCTGCACAACGTGATCGAAAAGGAGGCTTCCAACGCCATGCTTGCGAGCATCTTCGCGCACGAAGATGTCTTCCAGATACATCGTTGGCAATGCCAGAAACGATGAATACGTTTCCAGGATGATCGCGTATCCGAGAGAAGTACTGGAAGTATGAGAATTACGAGAAGTACGAGAATTACAAGAAGTACGAGAAGTACGAGAAGTACTGGAAGTACTGGAAGTACGAGAATTACTCGAAGTACTGTCGGGGTTGGTGTCAACCGCAAGGAATGCTTCGATGCGCGGGCGCTCCCCTGTCAGGTCGGCAAGGAGTCTGCATTGTGCGGCCTCATCCGGTGGATCAAGATGCTCGTACTCTGCCAGCTGGTGTATCAGCTCGACAAGATCCGCAAAGTTCTCGGCCGTTACCGGCACAAGCGAAATATCCGGCATCAGAGCGCCTTGCGAAGGAACGCAACAAACGATTGCGGATCCGAACGGTACTGCGTCTGAAAGCCCGACTGCGCGATGGTCGATCCATCCGGCCGAAGCATCACGTAGAGTGGATTTGCCACCGTACCATAGGTCTTCAGCAGATTCTGATTGCTGATATATGGTTCAGTCTTTCGGTCCGTATACAACTGCACCAGCACGAACTTCTTGAACTCCTCAACAACCGCAGCATTCGGAAAAACTTCCTTCTCCATCAGTCGGCAGTTCACGCAGGCAAAGCCGGTAAAGTCAATGAAGATGGGCTTGTTCTCCGCCTTGGCAATGGCCTTTGCCTTTTCAAGACTGTTCATCCATGTGAGACCTCCATGCCCGGCCTGCGCAGTGGGAGCAGGAGCAACTGATGCAGCGGCAGGGGTGCCGTTCATTTCGTCAAGAAGTTGATGATAATTCTCCGGTGGCAACAGTGCTTCGAGATCAGCGGCAAGGGGCTTTCCAAGCATCCCGCCGGTGAACCACAGAGTAAGCGTTGCAAAGATCACCGCAAAGAAGGCCCGAAGTCCGCCAACGCGTTCAACAGGCGTGTCAAGCGTCATGCGGAACGTACCAAGAAGGTAGAGCATGATCAGCAGGCACACGCCGGACCAGACGGCAAGGAACACCTCGCGCGGCAACAAACCGAGCCCGAAGATGAACTCTGCTGTCGAGAAGAACTTCACGGCGGCGGCGATTTCGAGGAAACCCATCACTACCTTCAGGTTGTTCATCCAGCCCCCTGCGCGAGGAAGACGCATTAGCAGCGACGGGAACATTGACAGCAAGACAAATGGGATGGCGAAGGCCGTTGCAAAACCGAATGTACCCACGGCCGGATAGAGAAAGTCGCCACCAGAAGCGCTCAGAAGAAGCGTGCCAACAAACGGGACGGTACATGTGAACGAGGTCAGCGAGAAGGTAAGTCCCATCAGCAGGATCGAGATCGTACCATCACCCTGCGACTTCTTGTTCAGGGCATTCATGATCGAAATCGGCACCTGGATCTCGAATGAACCGAAGAGGTTGAAGGCCAGCACCAGAAACAGCATGCCGATCCCGAGGTTCATCCACGGGTTAGCGGCAAGGTCCTGCACGGCTGTTCCACCAAAAAGGATCGAGGCAATAATGCCCACGGCTGTGAACGTGGAAATGATCCCGATCCCGAACAACGCACTGTCTCGCAGACCCGAACCACGACGCTTGTCGTGTCGCTTGGTGAAGAACGACACGGTGATCGGAATCATCGGGAACACGCATGGTGTGAGGAGTGCAAGGAACCCTACGCCCATGGCGTAGAAGAAAAAGCTCAGAAGACCCTTGCTCTTTGCCGAAGCGATCTCCGTCTGACTGTCTTCGATCACCGGTGCAGCAGCGGCCGGTGCAGACTGCTTAACCGGCGCAACCTCAGCGGATGCGGTATCTGCATCGACGACTCCCGCAGAAGCCTCAGTGATGAACAACGAAACGTGCTGAGGCATATCCTCCGAGGGCAGGCAGGCCGACGTGTCGCACAGTTGCATGGTGACCGTGATGGTGGCACGATGGGCACCAACTGGCAACTCCGACGCCGCACGAACAGGTACGGCAATCTCCACAGCGCCCGAGAGCTCTTCGACCGTGGTTTCCCATGTCTTATCAAATCCTGAATGAGCCCCCTTCAGGATACGGGGCTTACCGGCCAGCTTCAGCATCTTGCCAGGTCCGGCAGTGATGACCGTGGCGTCGGGGCCTAGACCATCGGGTCCGATAGCCGGCGTTAGTCCATAGCTATGCCAATGCTTTGCAATGCGCGCCTTCAGGATAACTGTTGCGGTGTCGCCAGCCTTGAGCGAACAGACCGCTACCGGTTGAAAGCTGATCTTGTCCTTGGCCGACGGCATTTGTGCCCTCAGGTGTCCCGACAGCAGCAACAGACATCCGACGATCGACAGCAACAGCAGAGTAGGATTGGGACGGTAGGTGCGCACAGCATTCCATAGGCGGTTAGTGAACGGCCAAAACTACGCAACGGGGTGGACTTCGTATTTTCCGCCGTTTCGTCACGACCCTACCTACCATGGCCGCACTACCATCACTTGATGCAATTCTGTCCCTCTCCAAACGAAAGGGATTCGCTTACCAATCATCGGAGATCTACGGTGGCCTTAACGGCTGCTGGGATTTCGGACCGCTCGGCGTTGAGCTGCTGCGGAACATCAAGGATTCGTGGTGGAAGGCCATGACCTTCCGCCCGGACATTGTCGGCATCGACTCATCAATCCTGATGCACCCGCGCGTGTGGGAAGCATCAGGGCACGTGCAGCAGTTCTCGGATCCGATGATCGACAACAAGACATCAAAGTCGCGACATCGTGCAGACAACCTCATCGAGGAGTATATCACACGACTTCGATCAAAGGGTAAGACCGAGCAGGCCAATGCTATTGAGGCCGCACTGAATGCAGCGCAATCCAACGAGGACCTTCACACCATCATCGTGTCTAATGGTATTCCCGATCCGATTTCGGGAACGACGGACTGGACCGAAGTGCGGAACTTCAATCTCATGTTCGAGACACACGTTGGCCCAGTTGCTGATGCGGCCAACGTGGTGTACCTGCGTCCGGAAACGGCCCAGGGCATCTTTGTCAACTTTAAGAACGTGATGGAGTCCGCCCGGATGAAGCCACCGTTCGGCATTGCCCAGATCGGCAAGAGCTTCCGCAATGAAATCAACACGAAGAACTTCCTCTTCCGTACGCGGGAGTTTGAGCAGATGGAGATGCAGTTCTTCGTCAGGCCCGGTTCGCAGACCGAATGGTTTGAGTACTGGCGCACGGCTCGCTGGAACTGGTTTGTGAACACTCTTGGCATCAGCGCCGAGCGGTTGCACCGCAAGCCCCATGAGAAGCTAGCTCACTATGCGGCCGCGGCCGAGGACATCGAGTACCTCTTCCCATTCGGATGGGGCGAGGTGGAGGGCATTCACTCGCGCACCGATTTCGACCTTGGACGTCACCAGGAATTCTCGGGCAAGAAGCTCGAATACGTCGATACGGCCACAAAGGATCGATTCGTGCCCTACGTTATTGAAACGGCCGTGGGCGCAACTCGCACCTTCATGGCAGTGATGTGCGACGCCTACACGGAAGAAGAAATTGCCGCCGCTGACGGTTCCACGGAGACGCGCGTAATGCTGAAGCTCAAGCCGTCTCTCGCACCAATCACTGCGGCAGTTCTCCCTCTGGTGAACAAGGACGGCATGCCGGAAGCGGCCGAGAAGATCGTTGCCGATCTGCAGCGCAACTACCGTGTTGATTACGACACCTCGGGTGCCATTGGACGTCGCTACCGCCGTCAGGATGAAGTTGGTACACCATACTGCATCACCGTGGACGGACAGACCATTGAAGACTCAACGGTGACGTTGCGCGATCGCGATTCGATGCAGCAGATCCGCATACCTGCCAATGAAATCTCCTCTGAGATCGCACGTCGTCTGCTGGCATGATCCGTCCCCTTCTCCTCTGCGCTGTTGCTCTGGCCTGCTCTGCACCGGCGTTTGCACGCTCTGAGGACGACTCCACATACATCCGCCTTGCTCGGGCCATGGAAACGTTTGGCTCGGTGTTTCGTGAGATCAACTCTCGGTACGTCGATGAGATTGACCCGAAGGAACTCGTCGATGTTGGCGTTGGCGCCATGCTTGAATACCTCGATCCATACAGCGAGTACTTCGAGGATGACGAGACCGACGAGGTTGAGCAGATCACGACAGGGTCATACGTTGGCTTCGGAATTACTGTCGGCAGTATCGACAGTCTACTAACGATCACCGATGTGCGTGATTCAGGGCCAGCCCGTGCCGCGGGCATCCGCATCGGGGATCATCTCCTGTCGATCGACAGCACACGAACCGACACGTTGCGCTCTCGCGAATTGCGTCCATACACGCGAGGCGCAGCCGGCACGAGTGCACGTATGCGCCTGCTACGGGAAGGCAGATCCGACACGCTAGATCTCGTCGTCAAGCGCTCGGAACTGGAACTCGAATCGGTGGCGCTGAAGGATGTTCTTGCCGGCGACATTGCCTACATCAACCTTGTTCGCTTTTCTCGCAATACCAGCTCTGAGCTCCGCACGGCGATCGCAGATCTGCGATCTCGGAAGCAGTTGAAGGGGCTCATCCTTGACCTCCGTGACAACCCCGGCGGATTGCTTGAGGCAGCCATTGACGTGGTAGAGTTCTTTGTTCCCACCGGGAGCAAGATCGTCTCCACGCGAGGTCGCGACGAAGAGTCGTTCACCGAGTATTCCTCCGAAGCAGAGCCAATTGAACCTTCACTTCCATTGGTCGTTCTGATCAACGAGCAGTCGGCAAGTGCCAGCGAGATCGTCGCGGGTGCACTTCAGGATCTGGACCGCGCAGTGATCATCGGCTCGCGATCCTTCGGCAAGGGGCTTGTGCAGTCGATCATCCCGCTGTCGGATCAGGCACTGCTAAAGCTTACCACGGCGCGCTACTATACACCTTCGGGGCGGTGCATTCAGCGTCTGAGTTACCGGTCTGATTCAACCATCACGGATACGATCCAGTATCGGACATCCTCCGGACGTCGTGTATCGGCAACACACGGCATCGATCCCGATTCAACAGTTGCCGACTCCATGTTCAGCAAGACCGTGCAGCACCTCTTGGCAGGCAACCTCATCCAACGATACGCCACGCGGGCCACAGCCCTTTTGAAAGAACTTCCGGCAGGATTCAGCTCCGGACGTGAGACCTTCGAGGGCTTCGTAAAGTTCGTGGAGGAGCAACCAACACAAAAGCGCTCTCCTCTTCTTTCTGAAATCTCTTCGGCTATCGACCGCGCCACGCGGGACCGCTGGCCGGCGTCAACGATCGCGGCCCTTGAAGCAGGTCGCAAAGCCGTTGAGAAGGATCTCGTGCAAAACCTTCGTCGGGAGCAAAGCCAGATCCTGATGCTGATCGACATCGAGATGCGAACTCGATTCGGCACCGTACTTGAACGCGACCGTCGCCTTCTTGCTGTTTCGCCGGCCGTGAAGGCCGCCACAGACATCCTATCATCTTCCCGACACCGGCAATTCCTCACCGGCGAATTGCCCGCGAATCACTAAATTTGCACCCCTCGTAAGAATGCACGAAGGTCGGCGCTTCAACGTCGTCATGCGCGCAGCGAGCCCCCTTCCCCTTAACGTCACCCCCGGAACGTCGTCCATGAGGATTACCAAACAGTATACCAACCGTGAAAGTCAGTCGCTTGATAAGTATCTGCAGGAGATTGGCCGCGTCGATCTTCTGACGGGCGACGACGAGATCGTTCTTGCGCAGACCATCCGTAAGGGCGGTTTCGAGGGTGCACAGGCACTTGAGCGTCTCGTAAAGGCGAATCTTCGCTTCGTGGTGTCTGTAGCAAAGCAGTACCAGAATCAGGGTCTCTCGCTGGGTGACCTCATCAATGAAGGGAACCTTGGCCTGATCAAGGCGGCAAAGCGTTTCGATGAGACACGCGGCTTCAAGTTTATTTCCTACGCCGTGTGGTGGATCCGCCAGAGCATTCTGCAGGCACTTGCCGAGCAGTCGCGTATCGTGCGTCTGCCGCTGAACCGTGTTGGTGCGCTGAACAAGATCGGGAAGAAATTCTCCGAACTCGAGCAGCAGTACGAGCGTGAACCGACCGCAGCCGAGCTGGCCGAACAACTGGAAATGTCGATCGCCGAGATCTCGGAAACGATCAAGATCTCCGGACGTCACCTGTCGGTTGACGCACCGTTTGTGCAGGGCGAAGACAATCGACTTCTAGACATTCTCCCGAACGATCAGCAACCGCCACCGGACAGCGAACTGATGCGCGAGTCACTTCGCGTAGAAGTACAGCAGGTACTCAACACTCTCAGCGAGAGAGAGGCCGAGGTTATCCGACTGTATTTCGGTCTTGATGATCAACAGGCGCTGACGCTTGAAGAGATCGGCGAAAAGTTCAATCTCACGCGCGAGCGTGTGCGCCAGATCAAGGAAAAAGCTATCCGACGTCTGCGTCACGCATCTCGTAGCAAGGCCCTTCGTACCTACCTCGGGTAAGGGGCTTACCAGCACCGCAGAATCTGCCATCGACATGAACACGTTCGATGAATACCTCGGAGTGATCGCCCGGTCTCACGGACTCGACGGCACGATGATCCTCTCCGACGTTGTGGCATTGCCTCGCCCCCTTCAACCGGGGGCCTCTGTTGCCATCGGGTACTCGCGAGAGTTCACGAAGGTGCATCGCATTGCTGAGTATAGTTCATCGAGTACTCGGACAACGCTTCGTCTTGACGACGTGAAAACAGCAGAGGCCGTTTTGCCCCTTGTCGATCAGGCGGTCTATGCCAGAGCAACTGACGTAGGAATCGACGCAAACTCGCGCTTTCGCATCGGAGATGTTGAGGGCTGCAGCGTGGTTGATGAGTCAGGCTCACCTATCGGAACAATCAGTGACGTGTGGCTGATGCCGGCCAACGACGTATGGGTAGTTACCACGCCGATGGGAACAACGATTCCCTTGCCGGTGATCGACGACGTTGTTCTTCGCGTTGATCTCTCATCACGCACGATCACCGTCCGCCTACTTCCGGGTCTTGTTGATATCGACACGTCGAATGGCGACCGGGACGATGACTAAGGCGCACATTCGCATCGACATTGTCTGCGTTGTCCCGCAGATTCTTGAGTCTTTCGTTTCGACGTCCATCGTAGGACGCGCTTGCGAAAAGGGTCATGCCGAGATCGTCTTGCACAATCTGCATGACTATGCATCGGATACCTTTCGGCATATCGACGATACACCATACGGCGGCGGGGCTGGCATGATCATCCAATGCGAGCCCGTGTTTCGTTGCATCGAGGGGCTTCGTTTGCAGCGTAGCTACGACGAGGTCATCTACCTTTGTCCCGATGGCGAACAACTGACGCAGTCCACGTGTAACTCTTTATCCCTGTGCACCAACCTCATTCTGCTGTGCGGGCACTATAAGGGGATCGATCAACGCATCCGAGATCTGCTCATCACTCGAGAAATCTCGGTTGGAGATTATGTGCTGACGGGAGGCGAGATCGCTGCAGCCGTGCTGACCGATGCCATCGTTCGACTTGTTCCTGGCGTAGTAGGCGATGCCGAGAGCGTGCTAGAGGATTCTTTCATGCATGGACTGCTTGACGCACCACATTACACCAAGCCCGCTGATTTCCGTGGGCATGTTGTCCCTGAGGTTCTACTCTCAGGCAACCATGCCAAGATCCGTCAATGGCGCCAGGACATGGCCAAGGCCAAGACGCACCAGCGTCGGCCCGACCTGCTTGATCCCGAAGGAGATCGACAATGATCGTTGAATCGGTGATCTCTGTGCCCAATCGTCATGGAGACGTGCTCAACACAACGCTGACCTACCCGGCAAACAGTGACCTGGCGGCTCCATTGATGATCATCCTGCATGGTCACAAGGGCTTTCGCAACTACGGCTTTCTCCCGTGGATCGCTCAAGGTGCCGCCGAAGGTGGTATGATTGCCCTTCGAATGTGCTTCTCACTTAATGGCATGGATAACACGGCGTGGACCGTGCAAAAGCCCGAAGATTTTGCGCGCAATACCCTTACGCGTGAGGTAGACGACGTGCACGATGTACTGTCGTCGATTCAACACGACGATGCCTTCGCCAATCTGCGCGACCGCTGGAATGGTAACCTGGTCATCGTCGGACATTCCCGTGGAGGGGGCATTGCGCTCGTTGCCGGTGGCGAGATTTCTCGTAAAGATGCAACCATGTCTGACCGATTGCGGGTTGTGGGTCTCAACTCGGTAGGAAACTGGACGCGCTGGACGCCACGTCAGGCGCAGGTTTGGAAGAGAGCAGGATTTGTTGACATTGTGAATCAGCGTACCGGTCAGACCGTGCGCATCGACGCGTCATTCGTCGAGGATCTCGAGCAGAATGCCGAACGACTCTCGCTCGAAACGGCAGTTGAGCGTCTCGATAAGCGCCTGCTGTTTATCCATGCGGCACAGGACCTAACGGTGCCGCTGAACGAGATTCAGCAACTGTCGCAGCGCGCCCCTTCCGGACAGCAACTGCGCATCGTTGAGAACACAACGCACACCTTTGGGATGACGCACCCCGTTGAGAGGATCACTGCAGGATTCTATGAAACTTTCACCGCGATGATGGACTGGATACGCTCGTGATCAATAAGGGACGGATACTGCTGGCTGGTATAACATGCACCTTCATCCTTGGCGGCTGCGAACTGTTCGTCATTGGAACACCGGCAAAACGGCGACCGCCGATTGAGAGAAGTCAACGAAGCTCTGCGGGTGTTGTCCATGTGTTCAAAGCAGAGATCGATAGCGGCAATACGACTGCCGCAACAGAACTCATGGTCAATGTCACGGGGCGCCCCCTGCTTGCCGTTGAGAAGTATGAGCTGGCCGATGATCTTGTGCGGTGGAGATCCGTTATGGCAGGGGTACCGATTTCGGATACCGAGATCGACACCGTCTCGGACGGAGTCCAGGAAGTCACCATCACGCTCGACTACATTCGTAAGATGCGCTTCGGCACCCTGCGCAAGGACAACCAGTGGTGGATCACGAAGATCACCGACCTCAAGCGCCGCTAGGAAGACAACGTCAGAGTCTGCCCAGCAACATCAGCGCGCAACGGCAACAGGAACCGTGGTGACTCCTGAGGCAGAGCGCACAGTGGCCACGTACATGCCTACCGGCAGATCTCCTGTTGACAGCCAGATCGTCATCTCTGCATCCTTCGATGCCGTTGTACGGTGATGCGGTACGACCTGACGTCCGGCCGCATCGAAGAGGTTCACCTCAACCGCACCGGCGTGAAATGGCGCAACATCAATGCGCACACGGTCATTGGCAGGGTTTGGAAAAACGTCCGTTCGCACGCTGACTGATGTTTCATCAACGCCAGTAGATGAGCCATGTCGCATGACAAACTCACCGTACGGGGCGATGTACTCCTCGCCATCCTTGGTGATGATAACGGCCTTCGATGCTCCATCGGCATTGCGAAATCCATCACGGACAACCGTCCACGTAGCTCCGTAGTCCGTACTGCGGAATGGTCCTGAAACCTTTTCAAGCGTTGCCAGCATCAGACCATTCTTCCCGACAGCGATTGAGGAAACCCGGTTGTTGGTGATGTCGCGGTTATCCCAGCCTTCAGTAAGGTAGGTCCATGATTCTCCGTCATTGGTCGACTTCATGATCACGGCATTCTGCGTCTTTGTGGAGGCAGCAAGAGCGTTACGGCCCACGTAGAGGTGACCCTTGCCATCATACGCCATCGTCTTGAATGCATCGTCGCTTTCACCGGACGTTGGATCGGAATCGATGCGCGTCCATGTTGTTCCGAAATTCGACGACCGGTAGAGCCCCTTGTTATAGCTCACGAGGACGAAGAACTTGTCGGAATTCGGGCTCATGTACGCCCCAAAGATCGAGGAGATCGATGTTGGAAGATTTGACTTCGGCACTTCCGTGAATGTTTCACCGCCATCATCTGAACGACGCAGCAGTAGCGCCTTTGTTCCACCATCATAACCAAGAAGAATCCTCAGCTTACCGTCTGGCAGCTTCTTCAAGTCAAAGAACACCCGGGCATTTGTAACGATGTCCGGGATGTTGATGTCGAGTTTGCGCCACGTCACGCCATCGTCGTCTGAACGCAACAGCCCAAGCCCATTAATGGCTGCATAGAGAACGTCGTTGTCCGCTACTCGGATCTGCGATACCGTGAAGAAGTGAATACCATCATCAATGCCCTGATCAAATGGCTCCCACGTCTGTCCCTTGTCCGTTGAACGGTAGATTTTGCTGTACTCAGTACCAGCGTAAACCCAGCCTTTAGAGTTCGATGCCAAGGCTACCGTTGGAGCTGCCGGACCCGTCGTCTCCGTCCAGTATTGTCCCAGCATGGCAACGGAAGAAACAACCAGCAGTGCGAGTGTGCAAAGTGAACGCATGAGAGTCCTTGATCGATGGTCGACAATGAAACAATACCCCACAACGGAGATGGGTTATGTTTGTGACGCGCGAAATTTACCACATTTTTCAAAGCACGCTCGGGAATGCACATTCACTTTATCGGCATCGGTGGCACAGCAATGGGATCGGTCGCTGTTGCGTGTCGCATGCAGGGACACACGGTCACCGGAAGCGATGGCGCGGTGTACGAGCC
>VEQR01000033.1 GCA_018883125.1 Candidatus Kapaibacterium sp. | reverse complement strand
CGGCGTCATCGAGAAAACGCACTGGACGATCGCCACGATTGCAACTTGAGCCAACAGTCAGGCGTCCGGTGTCCGAACGCGAAACCGGACTTCCCTGCGAACGCACCCACGTAGCCTGAGTGATGGTGATGGGGCATTCCGATTTGACAGATAGCAATCCATTTCCCGAGAGTTCCGTGATCACCGTTTCGACTGGCGTTACGTTGATCGAGGCAAACTCCATCTCGACATTCAGCAGCGACGTTACAGGATCGATCACCGCAGAGATCAGTTGTCCCTGTGTTATCGTGTCGAAGTCGAACAGACTACCGTCAAGCTGCACAACGAGGCGCAACTTCGCCCCCTGAATCGGTAACGTTGGTGAGTCCATCCGAAGTCGTATCGGCACAACACCAGACAGGCCAGGCCGGGCGATGGCGACCTCTGGAAGAAGAAACATCACACGCTCTCCGGTGACCGTTGCATTCGTCATTGATACTGCGCCGGCTGCACATGGGGCACTGATGTTTACCTGTATCGAGTCGGAATGGACCATGACCTGTGGTGCAAGAAACTCCAGCTCAATTCGGACACTGTCAGCCACCGCAACATCAAATGGGGGTAAGGGGCCAACCAGCCGCACGTCCGAAGGAACACGAATGGAGGATACCGTTACACGCTCGGTTCCACGGTTTCGAAGCATGCAAGTATTCCGTAGCGCCATGCCGACCTCGGTAGTACCGAAGTTTACGGCTGTGTCAAGGATCACTCGTGTTGATCGTACGACAACGTCCGTTCCAACTGGCGGACGCGTACATCCTGAGCTGTCGGTTGCAAAGACATCATAACGGCCACCACGTTTGGCCACAATGCTACGTCCTATTTGTCCGGAACTCCAACGATATCCGGCAAAGCCCTCACTTGCCGTCAGCGTCAGCGAGTCTCCTTCACAAATCGAACCACCACCCGAAACGCTGAGCGGTGGGTTGGATGGAGTCTTCCATGTAAATGCTGGAATGATGACGCCTGAATCACCAGCCGTGGCGCCCCACGGACGTCGGTACACATTAGCTGCTGTCTCAAAGGATGTATGAACGCCCGGTTTGCCGCCAGCTGCGAGAACTGTCAGCGACGGGTAGGATGCAGTAAGGGCAACGACGCCTCCACTGCCGCCCCCACCGGGTCCGGCCGGCTGGTATCGTGCGCCAACGTTACCACCATCGCCGCCACGAACATTTACGGTTACCGGACCGATGATCCGCGTTGCCTCAAGGTACACGCTGCCTCCGGCTCCCCCGCCACCGGCCCCGTCGCCAGGCTCAAGTGCTTTTCCGTTCCGCCATGCGGAGGTGTCACGAACACTCTCGCCGATACTCGAGATGGTTGCTGCGGACGTGAGAATGTTGCCGGTTCGGATCATCACAATGCCACCGCCGCGGGCACCTGACGTTCCCTGAAGATCATTCTGATGTCCGCCGCCCCCGCCCCCTCCCATGAAAAGTCGCTGCTGAGGAACAAACCCTGCAAGTCCCGTGCCGGCACGGCCACCGGCACCGGTATATGGCCTGCACTTATCACTCGCATCTCCGCCGTTGCCGCCGTTGCCACCATTGGCACCACCACCGCCGCCGGCATTGGCTCCATTGCCACCACCAGCGCCGTTTGCTGCTGACCCTTTTGCAGCGTAGTCATCCATCCGTGTGTAGGTGGCAATGCCTTCGCCCTTCTCGCCCCCTTCACCTGAGGTAAATGGTGACGACCATATTCTGGCATCACAGAAGTCCTTGACCTGCGAGACGCGACCGGCGCGGAACCCCATGCCCGATGCGCGGATCTCCGCATCGAGAACAAGGGTCTTGGTAACATCCAACGCTACAACACCGCCCGTGCGGCCGTTCCATGCCAGCGGAACTACGGGAGTAATAACGTGGGCATCTTCAAAAACGGCAACGCGCACCAGTTGAACAGCTCCGGCAACGTTGTAGGTATGCACCCATGGCGTTGTGAAAAACACCGAATCGGAGCTGGTGCGCTCTACAACCAGGTATTCAACATTACCCGCACCGCCTAGGTCTATGAGCGCTCCGAAGGTAGAGTCGTTTGCTTCGGATATGCGAGCCCCCTTCATCTGGATCATCACCACCCGATCTCCGGCGGCAAGTGAAGTGGAAGGGTCCGCAATGCGTACTGTTCGCAGACATGGGATAACCTCGATGACCTCTACATATCGGTTGATGACGCCGCCGATTTCGTCCGTCGGACAATACACCCGAGCGAACGCATCGGGGCACCGTGCTCCAAGGAGTATCAGCAGGCAGACAGAAAGGAGGCGATTAACCATGTTGCGGAATAGCGCAAATTACCCAACTTGAGTTCCCATGAAGATGCTTCGTCCTGCAGCTCTATCGAATCACGCCACGATCGGCATAATCTCGCCGTCGTCTCCGCAGCGGGATACTGCTCGACTGGATCGCGGTGTGCGCTATTTGGAGTCGCTCGGCTACCACGTCAAACTCGGACGTCATGCACTGGAACGTCATGCCGGGTATCTCGCTGGTACTGATGAGCAGCGGGCAGCCGATCTGCACGACATGTTCGCCGATCCTCAGGTGTCGGCCATCTTCTGTGCACGGGGCGGTTATGGATGCGCTCGACTGCTTCAGCACGTCGACTTTTCACTGATCCGTCGTAATCCGAAGATCCTGGTCGGCTTCAGCGACGTCACCGTTCTACAGCTTGCGATCCTCAAGCGAACGGGTCTGGTGACCTTTAGCGGGGCGATGCCCAGCGTGGACATGGCCGATGGTTTTCATCCCCTTGCGGAGGAACAATTCTGGCGCGTTCTCACCTCGAAGCGCGCGCTGGGCGTTCTGAAGCAGCCATACCCGATGAACGTCATTCGACGGGGAGACGCCCAGGGAACTCTGGTAGGGGGCAATCTGAGCGTGCTTGTGAGTCTGCTTGGAACGCGGTACCTGCCAAACCTTACGCAGTCGATCCTTGCGCTGGAAGATATCGGCGAGGCAACGTATCGCATTGATCGCATGCTGGTTCATCTCGGCATGTCAGCACAGAAGACGCAGCCCTCCGGTGTTGTGTATGGCTCGTGGTCGCAACCTGAATCACCTTCCGGCACAACACCTCACCGTGAGGTTCATGACGTACTTGCTGAACGCCTGGATGTGGCTTCCGGACCGATCGTGTCAGGACTCATGTACGGACATCAGGCCGAGAAGTTTACGCTGCCGTTGGGCGTAATGGCCCGACTGCGTTCGGCAGGGGGCGGATCTCTTTCCCTCCTTGAAGCAGCCGTGCAGTAGCGACGTTACTGGCGAGCGAGCGACGGTGGCAACATGTCGGCACGTCCGATCTTATCGACAAGTGACGCAACAACATCGTCCATCAGCGTAAGCGTGCGATCTGAATACCGTTCTACGCCTCTGCGGTACGATTCGTTACGCATCAGCGAACCATAGACGGTAACGTTGATGCTCTTCTCCAGCGAAGAAATCAAGAGTGCCAACTCGCGAGCCCCCTGCTCACGAATGTCGAGTGCTACGGCGTCGAGTTCATCAGCGTACTGCAAAACGGCAGAACCGATTCGTGCAAAGGACGGCGCGGTTGTTGTTCGCAGAGCATTCCGCACAGCGGCATGATCGGAGGAGTCAACACGCAGATAGGAGGCAACGGGACGGATGAGCTGCGTTTCCGGACCTCGTCCGTCCAGCATGCGAGCCACCGCAGCACATGCCTGCTGTCCCAGCCAGTATCCGCCGCCGGCATCATCGATGAGTGGACCCCACCCGCCGCATCGGTGCAGATGGTCCTCGGTATCACGCATAAGCATGATCGATCCAGTACCGGCGATAAGGATAGCCCCCTGACCATTTCCATGTGCCGACGTGAGCGCAAGTTCGGCATCGGACATCACCACGAAGGGAATCATCGATGGCGATACATAGGTCTGCCACGACTCTCGTAGTGCCTGTCGATAGGAGTATCGCTCAGCATCCGACCAGATACCGGCCATGCCGATGACAAGGGCATGCAACGGGGCTTCTTCGGTATGATCAACCGGACTTGTTGCCAGGAATGATCCGAGCATGCGGCAGAGTTCGTCGGTCTTGGGGTTTCCTGCCGTCGGCTTCACCGAAGGAAGCGATGATCGAGTAGCAATAGAGACACCATCGCAGACCGCAATGTCTGTACTTGTGCCGCCGCCATCTATGACCAGAAACCGCATCGACTAAGAGTCGGCGCGAGGGGGCTGCCATGAGCCCCGTTTCCATGATTGGAGTTCAATGGTCACCGAACCGACATAGACTTTCATCTTGGCCTTGATCGGAACGCGTGCCGCATCGTCACTGAACCATCCCTCAAAGTTTCCGCTGAGTCCGTAAATACCAGTCCAGTTAGCAACGCCGTCCAAGTACAGCGTCTTTACGGGGTACTTCAGCGCATCGATCTCAACGGAACTTTTGGTACCGCGACAATTCACAACGGTGTTCACGGTGTCGTCCATGATGAGCGTTGGCAGACGAATGGACTTCTTGGCACTTACGAGAGAGCGGGCGGCATAAAGGATCGAACTTCCGTCATTATATTTTTTGGCGATCGCGAATGACTTACTGCCAACCTTCTGCTTGTCTCGATACTTGTCCATCACTAGGGATCGATCCGGATAGTTCAGCACGTACTGATCGAACTCCCATTTTCCGTCATCGACTTCGGTGTTCGCAGTAAAGTGTCGCGAAAACGTGATCGAGGTGTCCATCCATGACTCGTAGATCGAGTTAAGGGACACGAACGGAATGTTCGGGCTGGATTTGATGAACACCTTCACCTTGGCAACGCGCTCGCCATTTCGCACGGTATATCCTTCCGTTACGGTGCGGATAGTTCCGAGCGTGAAGTTGAGGTAGGACACACGATAGATCATTTCTTCTCCGGGGAAGATGATCTCCTGAGCCGAACTCTGTTGTCCGCCGATGAGCGCGAGAACACACAGACAAAAGAACACAAAGTGCCGAGTCATACGCACAAAAGTAAATGGTTGTAGTACATCGGCATGTTACCGAATCTTAGCGATTCGAGCAGCTTCCGGGAACAGCGTTAGAGCCTTCTTGATCTGCTTATCAGCACCGATCATCACGGATGTAAAGCCATTGTTGTTGAACACCGACCGTCCGACGTACGCCTTGATCGCAAGACGGAGGTAGTCGGCATCTTTCGCGTACTCGTCTTCGTTCCACTCCACCTTCTTCGATTCCGCGAGTTGTTTCAGAGTGGCAACGTCCGCATCAGAGATCGTGAACTCCCGAAGGAACTTCTTCATGTCTCCACCAAACGTGGCACGAATGTCCTTGCCGCGCACGCGCATGATTTGATCAGCTGTTTCCCAGAAGAGGTTCTTTGCACGCAGCTTTCTGGAAAGGGGCACAATGGTATCCTGCTTGACGATGTAGTCAGGCATGATACCGCCACCACCATACACAGTGCGTCCGCCCGCAGTTTTGAACTTCGGGCGAGACTTTGTTGTGTCGTCGGTCTTGTGGTCGATGTTATCGCCCTCTTCACCATTCTCACGGCCTTCGCCGGAGTAGTACTTGTCTTTGTCGCCATACGGACGCTGGATGAGTCGGCCGGATGGAGTGTAGTAGCGTGAGATCGTCAGGCGGAATGCCGAGCCATCACCGAGAGGATACTGGCGCTGCACAAGCCCCTTGCCGAACGATGTTTCCCCTACAACGAGCCCGCGATCAAGATCCTGGATAGCTCCCGAAACGATCTCACTGGCAGAAGCCGATCCGTTATTGATCATGACGATCAGCGGGATGTTCTCGAGAGCTCCTCCGGGAGACGACCAGAAGTCTTCGTCAAACTCCGGACGACGTCCCTTCGTGTACACGAGCTTGTTACCATCCGGAATGAACTCGTCGGAAATCTTGAAAGCCTGGTCTAGGAAGCCACCGCCGTTATAGCGAAGATCGAAGAGGAGCTTCTTCATCCCCTGGGCCTTCAGCGTACGTGCGGCGTTCATCACTTCGTCGTGCGTTGTTGCACTGAAGCGGTTAACCACAATGTAGCCCACATCCGTGCCGTCGATCATGAAGGACGCATCAACGGAGTTGACGGGGATCTTGTCACGGGTGACATCATACACAAGCAGTTCTGACTGACCTGCACGCTTGATGTGGAGCTTTACGACCGTTCCCTTTGGTCCGCGAAGCTTCTTGGGCACCTGCTCGCGCGTGGTCTTCACCGCAGAGGTGTCGTTGATCTTGACGATCTTATCGCCGGCCATGATCCCGAGCGCCTCGCTGGGTCCACCGATGATCGGCGTCACCACCGTAATGGTATCACTGATCACATCAAACTCAACGCCGATTCCATCGAACGAGCCACGGAAGTCCTCTTCGACCTTCACCATTTCCTTGGCCGTGATGTAGACGGAATGCGGATCGAGCTCTTCGAGCATTCCGCGAATGGCTGCCTCGGTCAGCTTCTGTGTATCGACTTCCTCGACATAGTTCTTCACGGCCATGGAGAGAACATCCGAGAACTTTCTCGTCTGGTCCATGACCGAATCGCCCGACATTACGGGCTGCACAACAAAGCCAATTCCAATGCCTGCAACAACAGCTACGGCTGCAAGCACCGACAGGCGCAAAGAGAGATGTTTCATGAATGGTCCGACGTGGGAAGTCGCAAAACTACGGAAAGGAAACCCCTCGTATGACGGCCAGGTGTACTGCGAAGTGTGGGCTAGCGAGCGATGATCAGGGGAACGACCTGAGTCTGGTCGGTAATAATCTGACACCCATAGTGCCCATTCGGCACATCGGAACAGTCTATCGACACGGCAGAGGTTGGTTCACCGGACCATGTCCGTTCCCAAACAACGGCTCCCATCAGGTCCACAAGACGGATTGTGCAGCTGCGAACATCGGCCTGGCCGAACGTGATCACCACCACATCGCTTGCCGGCTGCGGCGCGACAAGGGGGCGTCCCAGACGTCGGGACACAACATTCACCGGCGCATCACACCGGCTGATGCCCTGGTAGGCCTTACCGCTGCCACGTCCGGAGAGGATGATGCGTCGCACAAGGCAATTCGCCTCGAAGTCCAGAGTGTCATAGAGTGTCTTCGATGTATCGGCCACTGTTGGCGAGAAGCACACGATGAGCGCACCGCGTCCCGATGGTGTAACCGCAACCTCGAACTGCGACTGCGGAACGCTGAACACGGTGTTCCCATGAAGAAAGACGTTTGAGAACGTATGCGCCGTTAGACCAATGTTCTGCAGTTCAAGGGTATCGCAGACGATGCTCCCGATCGGATGCATGCCCATCGGGTGGCGTACCACCGGATCAAGTGAGCCCCCTATCGACATCATGAAGCCCGGAATCGTGTCGATGCGCCGGGAAACATTACCGGCCGAGTCCGTTGCTTCGAAGCCATAGATCGCATCGCGGTATGGCTGGAGTAAGCGGACATTGAATTCCTTGACAAGGGGCTTGTTGAGCGTGGTATCGATAGAGCAGTTGACCAGAATCGAATCCAGAATCCGCACATCCTGAAGGCCGAGATCTGATGAGCTTTCATCGAAGATCTCAATCCGGATGACGCTGTCGCAGGCTACAGACGTATTCTGGATCGTCGGCCCCTGCTTATCCTGCTTTTCTTCGAACGTCATCTCTGCAACGGGACGTCGCAGACAGGAATCACTGAACACCAGCGTATCAAGTATCAGCTGCGGCGCGGTTCCCTTTCGGCAGTAGCGCAGCATGCGACGCTCGCCCGGCTGGAGAGTCATGGGCTGCGGTTCGTCAACCCGCGACGCGCCGGTAAATGATGCGGTGAACGTTCGCGGATAGGATCCGTAGTTCTCGATCTCCATGGAATCGCATCGCTCACGGCCGACGGCTACCACGGACCCCCGTTTCGAGAGTGTGCGGTCCTGCCGAGCACCCAACGGCGCAACGGTGAAGCCGGCCAAGCGGATCGTCTGGCTGTTCTTCTGCTGGACTCCATCAATGGCTTCGATGCCAATGCTGCCATCGAGATACTCATCCTGAAGTCGCACAGTAAACGGAACAACGGCCTGAGGCGGATTGAACCGTGGGAGCTCCAGAACAGTATTGGTGTCGGAGCCCGGGATGACGGTGATGGACCGCACCTTGGTGTCCGACAGGATAGAATCTGCGATCCGTCCGCGGAAACCACCACACTGAATAGTTCCGAGAAACACCGGCGGAAATACATCAAGCGGACGGAAGGCCATGCCACCGATATAGCCATAGGATACCGCTCCGCCGTACCCATAAACGTAGATTCCAAAGAGCGTATCCGACGAGATGTTGTGCACCCCATCCCGCATCTGAATATTCGCGTAGCTGAACCCTGACGATGCGATGGGTCTGAAAAGGCTCGGTGGAACCGGCTGGCCGTCAAGCTGTAGTGATGCAATTCCCTCATCCGGAATCACCACGTTCAGCCACTGTTCCTTGTAGACTGAGTCATCAACAACTTGCTGATTGCCTACCTGCCGATACATGTACGACTGGATACTGATGAATCGGTACGAGTTCATGAACTGCTCGGCAGGTGGCACCAGCATCATTAGTGGATCGCCGTATGCGGAACTGTCCGGGAAACCTGGAGGGGGCGCAGTTCCGACAACCACAGACGATTTCTTGAATTGTGCCGTAAGAGTTGGCCGGGTTGTGGTGATCTCGTATGCGCCATCTAGCTGGTCTTCAAAAAAATCACCCTCCATCAGCATCGTCCGACGGTTGCCGTTAACAAGCACCACAGTGGAGTCGAAGGCAGCAACGACGCGATAAACATCATAGCCAATGTTCTGATCATCCGAAGGCTGTGCGAACGGGGTAACAAAGGCGCTTTTACCCCAGGTCTGAACAGGATTCATCTGTTCGATCAGGCAATCCCGAGACTGCAGTGATGATCGCAGTTCAATCGGCACAGTGGCACGAGTCTGGCCGGCGAACAGGGCAACCGGCTTGCTGGCTCGAACGACCGAACCAGTAAGATCACCACGAATGTTCCGACGCGGATCCGCCTGCACAAGATATGATTCCCCCCTGTTCAGGCGGACCGTCACGGCTGAAGACGTTGAGTTCTTGATCGTCGGCACAGACGGACGCACCGTTACATCTGTGCTGTCATCGACTGCAACAATGGCGAACTGCGACGGCGTAGTATTAGAATTTGCTGTAAGACTGGAGTTGGACCCGACATCGGAATCATACGCCATCACCACATAATCTTCAGCAAGAGCATCAGTCGGCAATACGAGAAATGCCTCGCTAGTCTTTACCGCCTGATTCAGAGCATAAACCGTTACGTCATCGTCAGCCTGAACTCGGAAATGCTGTGGAGCCGGTGTCTCGTTCTGAGAATTCACAAAATCAAGAGGAGCTCCACTGCCGGAATACCCTTTGAGCTCGAGCCCCTGATAGTAGGTCGCAAAGCGATAGATATTTCGAACATCGCTGATGGTGAAGGACTGCGACCCCGTAGTCCCGTCACGCCGTCGCCAAGAGATGGTCCCCTTTGTTGGACGCTCAGCGGCGATGTAGATCTGCAATTCATGTTGCAGCCGTTGCGCGGCGGTAAAGTTGGGCTCGCCCTGATGAAAGTTCGGCAGAAACGTCAGCCAGAAGTCGCGGCCCTTACTGTCCGGAACAACCTGCGCCGAGGACAGCAATGCACCCGCTACAAAGATGGCGCAGGCAATAACGATAGTTCGAGAGTAGCATCTCACAGCGTAAATCGTCCTTTCGATGTTCCACCCGAATCAAAGAGTTCGACGGAAAGTTCCGAGCCGCTTACTCGCACGCAGGCAAAACCGCCATCAGTATACGCAATCTTAGAGTGCGCCCCCATCTTGGTGGGACGCCCTCCGCCCCCTGCCCCGGAAACCAGACACGAGAACTGGTCATCGGGGTTACGGATCAGCTGCATGTCGTGCTCATGGCCACACATGTACAGGCGCACGCGGTGCTTGTCGAGAAGGGGCTTGAGATGCTTTACGAGAACGGAGCTGTCACCATAGTGTCCATAGCTGCGCATCGGATGGTGTCCAACAACGATACTCATCGACGTCGGCATTGAGGTGAGCGAGGCATCCAGCCATTCCAATTGCTTGCGCCAGCCCTCAGCCCCCTGCATCATTGGTGTTGTGTCCAGTCCAAGGATGGACAGTACGTCACCAGATCCCCGCTGGACATCATGGCGCCAGGTGCGTCCGGGCATATTCCACCGGGGATTGCGCTTGGCGTAGGAAATCTGTGCGTCAGGATTGCCTCGGTGGTCGTGATTACCAAGAATGCTCCACCACGGGAGTGCGAGCTGATCATAGATGCGTTCGTACTTGGTCTTCCATTGCGGATCAGCATCCGATGTGACGCCGTCAGGGTAGATATTATCGCCGGTGCTCACCACGAACGAGGCCTTCGTCTGCGTGGCCACACGAACCATGGAGTCGGCAACACGCTTCTGAATCGGACCGCCGGCGCCCCAGTCTCCGATCACCAGAAATGAGATGTCCTGTGGATCGAGCATGCGGGCCCACCCCTTTATGGAAAGGGGCACGGCAGCAAGTGTCGCGGCGAGGAAATGACGGCGGTTCATGCGGTGGGAAACTACGATATTCGCATGTGCGGAAGCTCACCCATGAAGAACTGGTCCACCTGCGGCTGACGCCTGACGAGGCACGTCACGCGCTGCGTCATCCAATCCGGTTGATCCTTCACGATATCCGAAGTCTGTACAATGTTGGTTCGATCTTCCGCACGGCAGACGCCTTTGCGGTGGAACATGTGTACCTGACGGGTTTTACGCCCAGTCCACCACGTCCTGAGATCTCCAAGACCGCCCTCGGCGCCGAGCAGGTTGTACCGCATTCCTATCATCCCAACACGTGCGATCTTCTCCACAAGCTGCGCGATGAAGGATGCACCATCGCCGCCGCAGAGATCGCCGATGGATCCCGCCGGGCCGAGTCACTCGCGCCGGCAGAGTTTCCGCTGGTTCTGATCCTCGGCAATGAACTCACCGGCGTTCCGGACGAGGTGGTACAACTGTGCGATCTGGCGCTGGAGATCCCCATGTATGGCACCAAGCATTCCCTGAACGTTTCGGTAGCCACCGGCGTTCTGCTTTCCTCGATTACTGCACGATACCGAGAGACCCACCGATGAAGATCGCCATTCCGAATCTTGAACTTGCCAGCCCCCTACTTGCCAACCTTGAGACTGTTTGCGCCGAGGCCGGCATTGAGGTTCGCACCGCCACACTGGAGCAATGCGGTGAGCTGCTCTTTGCCAACATGGTCGATGCGGCACTTGTTTCGCCCTTGGGATATGGTATGGGCGTTGGACGTGTTGATTATCGCATCGTGGGCGGACCCTGTGTTGCGCTGCGGGACTATACCAACACGTATGGGGCGTCGTTCTCAGAGGGCAGCCTTGACCTTGCCAGCTACACGTCCAGCGAGCCCCATGCCTTTATGACGCTGATGATGCGCATGGCCATGACGGAGAAGTTCGATGTTGACCTTGCACTTGCCAACGACCCCGGCAAGGCCGACTGCGTTATTGGTCCAGCCGTGTCAGGTATGCATCAGGCATTGGACCTTGGCGAGGAATGGTTCGACATTGCCGAGTCCCCCTTGCCCCTTGCCATGTGGGTCATCCGTGTTGATGCCGAAAGCGAGAACTTCGAGGACATCGTCAACCGCGCCTGCACGGCCGGCCTTACCGAACGTCCGGTCAGCGAAGTCGTTCCTCTGCATGCCGATCATTCACCTCGGGAAGGGGCTATCCTGTACCGATGGTCAGAGAGCATCGAGGAGGGCCTGCTCGCAACCCTGAACACGCTCTACTTCCATCAGCACCTCGCAGAGATTCCTGCGATCAAGCTACTTGGCCGGGACTGACATCCCGTATTTTTGCCACACCATTTTCTGAAAGAGAATACCATGCAGATCTATGTTGACAGCGCAAATCTGAAGGAGATCCAGCACGCCGCAGCGATGGGTTTCATCAGCGGTGTTACCACCAACCCTTCCCTGCTTGCCAAGGAAGATCCATCAACGAACATCAAGGACCTGATTCTGCAGATCCATGAGTCCGTTGGCGGACACACCAGCGTTGAGGTGATCAGCACGGATACGGACGGTATGCTCCGCGAAGCCGATGCGATCCTCTCATGGTTCCCGGATGCAACGATCAAGATCCCGTTCATACCGGCAGGTCTGACGGCTGTGCGCAAGCTGAGCGACCAGAACATCCCGACGAACGTGACGCTGCTTTTCACGGCCAATCAGGCACTGATCGCCGCTAATGCCGGCGCAACGTATGTGAGTCTTTTCATGGGTCGTCTCGACGACATCGGAACCGATAGTCTGGTGGCCCTGCAGGACACGTGCGAGATCTGGGATACGCAGGGTCTGGATTCGCAGATCATCGCCGCATCGATCCGCACTCCGATCCACCTGCTCGAGTGCGCCAAGGCTGGTGCTCACATCGCTACCGTCCCCTACAAGGTAATCATGCAGTCGATGAAACACCCGCTGACCGATGCAGGACTCGATGCATTCCTCAAGGATGCTGCCAAATTCTCGATGTGATCTCATGAGAACCGTCATCATCACCACGGTCATGGTACTCCTGACCCTGACGGCCATTGGATCATCCACTGAACGAGCCATTGGTAAGCGTGCCAAGGAGTTCACGCTACTCGACCAGTTCGAAAAGGAATGGGCCTGGTCGAAACATTGGAAGGGGCGTCCCACGATCCTAGTTCTGAGCGACTGGAAGGGAAGCGACTATACGGCGGCGTGGACCGATCCGCTCGTGGCTCAATTCAAAGACCGAGTTCAGTTCGCGGCGCTTGCTGATGTTTCCATGGCACCCGGCTTTCTCGAAGGCTACCTGCGCTCGCGCTTCCGTGATGCCTATAAGACGCCGATTCTGCTCGACTTCGAGGGTGATGTGTTCGAGTACTATCACTTCGTCTCGGGCATTCCCAACGTGCTGTTTATCGATGCTACTGGCACCGTTCGCCTGCATACATGGGGTAAAGGGGCTGAGGAATCGGTAACGGCATTTGCGAAGAACGTCGGACAGCTTCTCTAACCGCCCCACCGTCATGCCAGCCATCGTAGACAAAGCAGCGAAGCGCGCTCAGATCGTTGCCCATGCGGCCGAGGTCTTTTCGCAGACCGGCTACCATGCTTCGAAGATGGCCGACATTGCATCCGCTGCCGGCATTGGAAAAGGGACGATCTACGAGTACTTCGCCACGAAGGAGCAACTCTTCCTTGCGGTCTATGATGCGTGGATGGGTCAGTACGAACGTCTTGTCCGCGATCGCGTGGACCAGGCAGCTGATGCTCTGAGCAAGGTCGATGCCGTGCGCGAGAGCGCCGTGGAGTTCTACGAGTCTCGCGCTGTGCAGGCCCCCTTACTGCTCGAATTCTGGGCGCATGCGCTGCGCACCGATAATCCGGTGTTTCTCGAAAGGATAAATGCAACTCGCGAGTTTCTGCGCTCCATCGGACGCGAGCTGACGGGCGAACTTGTCCGCGCCGGCTGGTTCCGAGATGTGGACGTGAACGCCTTTACTGATCTCGAAGCCGGCATCTCTGACGGTATCTTTCTGACGTGGGTTTTGGAAGGACGCTCCTTCCCGCTCGACAAGGCCTTTACGTTTCGTCAGAGCGTGATAGGCCTCGGGTTGCTTGCGCCGGAATCCCGCGCTCTCCTTGAGGAACGTCTTGGTACAAAGCTGAAGAAGGGCTTCGGCACTACCACGCGATCGCGAACATCACGATAAGCAGCGTCAGCAGCGTGCTCCGCACACGCCGACGTGTGATGTCGGTAAGTGCGGCGTTCTGATACCGGTCGATCAGCCACGCCAGCACAAGCGTTGATACAAGGATCAACACCATGATTCCCACGCCACTCTGCAGGGTCATCGACTTCGATCGCGTCCGCCCAATGCCATCCCACCATGGTGTGCCATACAACAGCACGATATGGATCACATAGATGTAGAGCGACTTTGATCCGAAGAGGATGTAGGATGATCGCCATCTCCATGTTGCCTTAAGCAGCATCACTGCCCCCCAGAAGACAACCAGTGCCGCACCGAAGCGTGCACCAACCAGGAGAATGCTGTCGGGATTATCAATGCTCGCCTGCGGAACGCCCATGGCCATGAGTCCGTACAGCATTCCATATCCGACAACAACCAGCGGAATGCCTACTCGTTGTGCGAGCCTTACCAGCGCAGCATCTCGCTCATCGGCCGGATGCTCATACAGATATGCGCCAACGATGACGCCGAGAAAGAGATAGCTGGCTACCGGAAAGAATGGGAACAGCGAGCCTGCCTTCATCGTGAGGTATGGACTCAGCCATGCCGGCATCGCCGAGTGCACAGCATCAATATGGGCAAGGGGCGAGAGGAGAAGAATACTTGCTACGGTGAGCATGGCGCGCCGACGCATCTCGACAACCGAACGCGTAGACTCCATCACCATCACGAAGACCATCATCGTAACGCCCACCAGTTGAAGGATGTTCACGGCAAAGAATGCATGCCATCCGGAAGCCGGTACATAGGGCAGATCAATGATGCGCTTACCGGGAAACACCAGGGCGTATCCGATCACGAGGATCGTTACGGCCCAGCGAAGTCTGCGTTCGATCGTCGACGAAGGAATGCGGCCTTCGACGTCGCGCTTAGCGGCAAACACGTGCACCGCTCCGGAGACAGTGAGAAAGACAGGTGCGGTAAGCCCCCTTATCCAGCTCCAGATACTCCACGGCATGTGCGTGATATCAAGTGCTGATGGCGTGACCAATGCATCGAGAACATGACCCTGGATCATGAGAAGCATCGCAATGAAGCGTGCCAGGTCGAGTGCATACAATCGTGACATCTGGCAAAAATCGGTCAATCTCACGGAACCCTCTCACCGGCCCCGTATGTTTGTCCCCTACGCATTGTCCATCGACGGAAAGAACATCGTGAAGGTCATCGTTATCGGAAGTGGTTTTGGAGGCCTCACGGCTGCCATTCGCCTTCAGGCGAAAGGGTTCGACGTTGAGATCGTGGAGAAGCGCGACAAGCCCGGTGGCCGTGCCTACGTGTACGAGCAGGACGGATTTGTCTTCGATGGCGGGCCGACCATTATCACGGCTCCATGGCTGATTCACGACCTCTTTGAGCTGTGTGGCAAGAAGACAGAAGAGTATGTGAAGATCGTCCCGATCGATCCGTTCTATAACGTCCGCTTTCAAGATGGAACGGTCTTCCGGTATAACGGCAAGCGCGAAGAGGTGATTGAACAGATCCGTTCGTTCAACCCTGCCGACGTAGAGGGCTATGAAAAGTTCTATGCGAAGACGGCAGATATCTTCCGTGCTGGGTTCAATCTTATCGACCAGCCGTTCACGCATCTGACGGACATGCTGAAGGTGCTTCCTGATCTCATCCGACTGCGTTCCGATCGCAGCGTAGCCGCATTTGTAAACTCCCATATCAAAGATCCCCGTCTGCGTCAGGTGTTTTCCTTCCATCCCCTCTTAGTTGGTGGCAATCCGTTTCAGACCACCAGCATCTATGCATTGATCCACAAGCTCGAGCAGGAATGGGGCGTGTGGTTTGCCATGGGTGGTACAGGCGCACTTGTGAAGGGGCTTGTGAATCTCTTTACGGATATCGGCGGAACAATTCGATACTCCAGTGAAGTTGATCGCCTCATCATCGATGATGCAGACGCTACCCCGCGTGCCAAGGGCGTAACGTTGAAGAGCGGTGAATCGATTGCGGCCGATGTTGTTGTCTGCAATGCCGACGTAGCGCAGGCGTATTTGTCAATGGTTCCGAAGAAGTACCGGCGTCACAACACTGACGAGAAGATCAAAAAGATGCGCTATTCCATGTCGCTCTTCGTGATGTACTTCGGCACAGATCGTCAGTACCCCAATATGGCGCACCACGAGATCCTGATGGGTCCACGCTACAAGGACCTTGTTGAGGACATCTTCACCAAGAAGCATCTTGCCGACGATTTCTCGCTGTATCTGCACCGACCAACAGCTACCGATCCATCACTTGCCCCGGCGGGGTGTGATTCCTGGTACGTTCTTTCTCCGGTTCCGCATCTTGAGTCCGACACCGATTGGGAAACGATGCGCACGGTCTATCGAGACCGTATCGTAAAGGAGCTTGAGCAGCGCTATATGCCCGACCTCTCCAAGCATATCGTCAGCGAGCACATCATCGACCCTGTCCACTTCCGTGATACGCTCAACTCCTACCTCGGCAGTGCGTTCTCCGTAGAGCCGATCTTGTTTCAGAGTGCATGGTGGCGTCCGCACAACAAGAGTGAGGACATTGAGGGTCTGTACTTCGTCGGGGCCGGTACGCATCCGGGTGCCGGACTCCCCGGTGTTATGAGCAGCGGAACTATTGCCTCGCGAATGATCGCCGGCTAGTCATTCCAGACAGCGTCGAAGAGGATCGCACCAATCGTGGTGACGATGCCCGTGTGGGCTATCATCACGCCCAGGTCTCCCCATGCATCAGCAAGCGTAAGACCAGCCAGTGCCAGCAATGTTGCCTGAATGCCTGGCATCACCAGCGGCAGAAGAACGGGAAACGCAAGAACCGGCAGCAGTGCCTGCTTCGAACCGGCCTTTGCAACGATTGCCGAGGTGATGGTGGTAACAGCGGCGAGCCCGATGCTGGCGATCACCACAACTAGCACCAGCATGCCAAGCCCCCCGATCGTGAGTGTTGGGATCAGTATGGCCAAGAGCACAACAATCAGGGTGTTCGCAATGAGCGACAGCAGAACATTCCCGGCAAGCTTTCCAAAGTAGATGGAAAGGGGCGATGCACTCAGTCTCAGATACAGTGATGTGCCACGCTCTTCTTCACTGATGAACCCTCGTGCTAAACCCGTCATAGCCGTAAAGAACATTACGATCCAGATGACGGCAGAGATCACCGGACGCGGTATTGCCTCGTCGGCCGTTGACACGGCTACGAGAGTGACGGCGGTAACAACGAAGAGAAGCAACGAAGTGATGCCGTAGCGCGTGCGTGCTTCGGACTGCAAATCCTTCCACAGAACGGCAACCCACTTCGATCGTGCCATCGGAGGCATGTATCGATCGCCTTAGAAACGGTAACGAGCGCCGGCCAATAGACCAAAGGTCTCAAGCGTCCACGGCGTCTCGGTGGCAAGGTCGCCAAACGTCTGCGTGTACCGCGCTTCGGCAAACACCGACACACGATAGCTGACCGGATAATTCACACCCACGCTGCCGTAATAGGACAGCAGCGTACTGTTAAGCGACGGCAATTCATTGATGGTTCGAGTTTGAACCGTGGAGCCATCGGGGAACAGATGATTCGACGGACGCAGGATGATACGTTCGCTGACAATGGAGTTCGACAGCAGCATCGAAAGCTGGATTCCGGTTCCGAGATAGAAGTGTTTCCGCGGAGAGTACTCCAATCCGAGGCCTGTATGGAGATATGGAAGAGACAGCCGAATACGGTCGGCTTCCTGATACGGTACATACGTCCGCGAGACCGTGTCAAGTACCGTGAATCGTGTTGTGTCAGGAGCAAGCAGGTCGCCGCTGACCGAGCTGAAGCTTAGGCTACCGAGCACCGTCAATCCACTTGCAGCGTGGTATCCGAGCATAGCGCCTAGCCCAAGGTTCGTGCCCTGAGCATCGCTATTGAACTTGCTCTGGCTGCTCACTGCCGAGAACGCGGTGTTGATACGATGGAAGGCACTACCCGAATTCAGATAGACGCCGGCATGCCAGGCACCGCCGCCCTTGCACTCGCGGTCCATGCCACTCGACAGATTATAGACATACTTCGACGTGGTATTGTCGAAGAGATGGCACACCGAGAAAACGCTCGAGTTACCTTCCGCATCGACAGCCTTCAGGACAAGACTAGAGACATCTGAGCCGGAAACGCGGCGGATCTTGATAACGGCCTGAGGAGCCCCTTCATCAATGTAGGGTACCGTTGCCTCGAGACCCATTGCCTGAACGATACTCACGGAGCGAAGACCCTTATCCGTGATCCTGTCATCACGAACGATCACCTGGTACTCCCCCTTCACATAGCGATCATCAGCGTCAGGGGGCAACGAGTCGACGAGTTTTGTGGCGTCATAGAAAGACTGACCGGCCATGTTTCCGTAGGCATCAAAAGCGGCCTTTAGGAATCCGAATCCGTACGAATAGAGTCCGAACGGAACCGCAGCCTTTATCACGTGTGTACCGAACGGAACCTGCACCTGACCGATGGCATAGCGGCTTTCACCAAACAACCGGAACAGCGTTGTGTCGAGTGGACGTCCGTTGAGTCGGATATCGCGAATGCTCTCGCGAGGAGCGATCACGTTGATGTAATGATGCCAGTCACCATTGATTGGAGTTGCAAACCGATACTCCGTGCGGAACTGCTGCGTTGGCGTCACCAGGATCATCATCGGATCTCCGACGCTGTCTCCATTCTTAAAGCCCTGAGCAAACTGCGCCACCATGACCGGCTTACTCGCAGTGATCTGCGTGTTCTTCATGGCGTTAAGATTCTCGTAGAACTCACCGGCTTTCAGAATGGCGATCAGCTTCGAATCTTCAAAGACCTTGGTGCTATCAGCTGAGGCAATCACGCGATAGGTGTACCGCGACCGTTCTTTGAGCATTCCGATGTAGTAGTGCTTGCCCCATGAATTGGTAGGGGGCATCTGCTCGATCAGGTGATTACACGCCTCGACTTTTGGAGGAATGTAGGCGCAGGCATGTCCGCTGAAGACGGAGACCTTCTTATTCGAACTGATGGATGTACCGGTAAGGTCGCAGTTGCCCACGACTTCCCATTTTGCCACCACCGTATAGACATCACCCTTGGAGAGGCGGACTTTGAACGGAATACCTGCCGGACGTCCGGTGGAGGTGATAGCGCGCGGTACGATGGTGACCTCTGTACCATCTTCTGTTGCGACGATCGAGATACCCGAGAGCATTTCCGGGGACTGCTGGATCTTGGTGTAACAGACAGCGCGGTACTCCGTGCCGAGGATGTTCACCGGAAGACCCAGATAGGTATCCGTTGTCTGGAATCGGCTGCTCAAGCCATAGACGCTCACGGGTTGATCAGCTGTGATATGAACCGCGAGGCGCTCGGCTGTCTCCTGCGCACTTGCCTGTGCCATAGCGGGGATTGAAACGTTCACCACCGTGTTGGCTTTCACGCTCACGGTATTGTCGAACTGAATACCCTCTACTTCGATGCGAACCGTGGCATCGTAACTGCTGGTGATGAACAGCTGCAGACGAAGTCCACCTTGGCGTCCGGACTGATCTGTAATACCGGCTTCACGAAAATTCTTCATAAAGCACAGCCAGAATTCCTTCCCCTCAGAGCTCGTCTTCTCCACCTCGCCTTGGGCAAATGCCGTCATGGCAGCAATCACAAGCGATACTGCAACAAGGAGTATCCGTTTCATGGGATCACCCGCATGCTGTGGTAGGCCGTACCAGAATCGGTTGTCAACTCAAGGATATACATACCCGTGGCGGCGTCTGACTGCAGGATCGTCAGATCGTAGAAGTTCTCGCCGGCAACGGCATTGGTTGACCACGAGCGGACGAGCCGGCCCTGAATGGTTCGCATGGTAAAGCGGACAGGTTCGTCCATGGGAACCACGAAGGCGATACGCGTTTGCTGCGCGAATGGATTCGGATAGTTGCCGGTGATGGCCAGGTCCGTCCGCTGAGCACCAATCTCCACACCAGTGCGGCGCACATTCCCACCCCTTGTAGCGGTCACGGTATACGACGTATCCTGAGCAAAGACGGAGTCGACAGAAATACGTCCCTGACGATCCGGACCGCCAATACCTTCGATGGTCAGAAAGCAGACCGTATCATTCACTGATGGACGGCTATAGTCACAGCGAAGGGTGACGTATGCCTGCGTCCGCGAGACAACCGTTTCGGTCAGATCCACCGATGCACAGTAGAGGCTCGTCGCAGCCCCGCCGGTGGCGGAGAGAATACGAACCACACTCGGAGAGTAGCCGATCCGGATACGCGACGCGCCCCCGGCCTCGATCGTACCGATAAGCGGGATAACCTTCCGCTCTCCGGGCGCGATCGAAATAGTGTCGGGAAGCGTAAAGTCTGCTGCGTGCGATGTCGGACTACCGAGAAAGACAGCACCCAGCGCAACAACAGCGCGCAATGTGCGCAAGATTGACATGGTTCTCCAATGCATACAGCCGCAAATATATCGCATCTGGTGTCCATAAAGGCGTGACCCTGCACGCCATTTCAGCCCCTTACCGAGGGCAATTCAGCGCAATGTGTGCGCTAGAACTCCTGAATGACGATTACGTCGTAACCCTTTGCCTTTTCGCCCACAACAACAAGGGTAAAGTTATTGCCGAGCGTGGCGAGTTTCACGGGCAGGGTGTAGATCTTCTCACGGGTTCGGTTATCGAAGAAAAAGTAGGTGCCGCGTCGGTCCTGCGTGCTGACCATCGGCTCGGAGACCTCACCGATCGGCAGCGCACGGGCAAGGGCTTCAGACGTTTCGCCGGTTGCGATGGAATCAATCGAAACGGTGAGCTCTGCAACGTCCCGTGTGGCGTTAACCACACGACGGATGGTACGTCCGGATGCGGGGAGCAGCGGCAGAGTGCGATACTGCAACACCTGCGAGGTACCATTTGGCTGACCAAAGACCACTAGGGTCCGATCGGCGTTGCGGAGCAAAAGCTGCCCCGTAAGACCATCAATGGAGTAGGCGTTGTCTGATTGTTCCAGACACGTCGACATCGAGTTTCCGTAATAGAGACGTCCACCCTTCAGGACTGACCCCAGCTGAACATCAACAATGTTTCGCTCGGCAGCACCATGCACAAAGGTTACCAGGGCAGCATCCGTGACAAGCTCTACCGGGATGCTGGCCGACTCCTGCTCAATGACCGCAACCTGAAGCTCACCAAGCTTGTCGTGCAACACCAGATCATACGACCGATCGGGCTGCAGCGTAACATTCGACGCTCGCAGAAGCAGCGTTGGCGTTGTCTCACTGGTGATCGTCAGCGGCACTACTCCCGGGTCAACCGCTACGGCAGGAGAGACCGTTCGCGGCATCAGCATTTGTGCCAAGGTGATTGCCGGCTGGAGTCCATTGGCCGCCGTTGATGACGACCGGGTGCTGGTTGAAACACGAACTTTTGACGTTGATGCCGACGTGTGAATGATGCGGACAACGGCCTTTCCGGCAGAGCCGAGCGGACGCTGAATCATTGGCACAACAAGGGCCTGTCCGCTTGCTCCCGAGTCGGCAACCACGATGCTGAAGAGGTTTCGAACAACGAGTGACGTGCTATCGACGAGTCGGCTTCCCGAAGCAAACTTCACTTCGATCCTATCCGGACGCTGCTGGTCGCATGTTGTAACCGGCACCCGCTCCCCGATTCGGCGGGAGGAGAGCCCCTTCGACAGAGAGGTGCCGAGATCCGGCATATCAACATCAACATTGCTCGAACTAAGATTCACCACACGAACATCAGCCGAGCGACTCGAGACGGGGGTAAAGGGGCGACGGGCAGCGGACGTAAGATCCGACTCTTCGATGAAGTCGAGCTGCGGAAGTGGTCCGGACTCCGCATCATGAATGATCAGCGAATACGTCCGGCGCTCTTTGAGCGTGGACTCATAGGTTCCAAGGACCGCCCCCTGACCGTTGCGATACTCGACGAGCGAGAAGACAACGCTGCCGGGATAGACTTCCCGAAACTCCGATGACTGCCGGAACACTGTGGGATAACTCAGCAGTGGTGCGCCACTTGGGCATCCGAGGCGCAACTCGTAGCTGCGTGACGGGTCTGCATGCATATTCACAATGCGGACCTGCGCGTAGCCTCTGGCGGAACCGGGCGTATTGGCATTACTGATCAGCAGCGTGTCGAACTGCATTGGCTTGCCGGGACCCGAGACCGCGTAGAGATTGTAGGACGTGTTCGGAATGAACGGAACACGGCGGGGGGAGCGGAACTCGAGATCCTGGCCACGGAAGATCTCCAACATCGTGGAGTCACCCGGCGATTGAACCGTATCACTGAAACCGAACATGGGAACGTCAGCCGAAGCAAAGCCATGCTCCATCACGAGTCGGCGTTGCTGACCATCCGGAACGAAGTTGAATAGTCGCATCGTGATGCGACGTCGGCCCGGAACCGGGTTCACGATGCTGTCATCTTCCTGAGCACAGCTAGTAAGCAGGCCGGCAAGAACAATTACGGCACCGATGATTCTCAAACGAGTCATGACAGCAAGTTGCGATATTTTTGTCTGTGGAAGAACGCCTGCATAGTCTCATCGACCGTTTTGCTGAAGTAGAACAGTCGCTTAACGATCCCAACACGGTGAACAATCCTGCCTTGCTTCGCGAAGCCAGCCGCGAATACAAGAGCCTGTTGCCAATTGTCACCGCCGGACGTGAGTACCTCGACGTGGTCGAACAGGTACGATCCAACCGTGCACTTATTGATGATGCGTCAACCGATGCCGATCTGCGTGATATGGCCTACGAGGATACGCGGAACCTTGAGGTGCGTCGAGCAGCGCTAGATGAGCAGCTCACGGTGCTTCTTATTCCTCGGGACCCGAACGACCTTAAAGACTGCATCATGGAACTGCGTGCCGGGACAGGGGGCGACGAAGCCGCGTTGTTCGTTGGAGACCTGTATCGCATGTACCAGCGGTTCTGTGAACGACGGGGCTGGACGATTGAAACGATCGACATAACGGAGAGTGAGCGAGGGGGCTTCAAGGAGATCACCTTCGAAGTGCATGGGGACGAGGCCTATGGACTTCTGAAGTACGAGAGCGGCGTCCACCGCGTGCAGCGCGTTCCGGAAACCGAAGCCCAGGGTCGCATTCACACCTCTGCCGCCACAGTTGCGGTGCTCCCGGAAGCCGAAGAAGTGGACGTGCAAATCAACGAATCGGATCTGCGCATCGACATCTTCCGGTCAGGGGGCAAGGGTGGGCAGAACGTCAACAAAGTCGAGACCGCCGTGCGCCTCGTGCACATCCCCACCGGCATCGTTGTGCAATGTCAGGACGAGCGCTCGCAGCTCAAGAACAAGGACAAGGCCATGAAGGTGCTGCGTGCCCGACTGTATGACCTTGAACTCGAGCGTCAGCAATCCGCCATCGCCGGCGCTCGCAAGGACATGGTTCGCTCGGGTGACCGCTCCGAGAAGATCCGCACCTACAACTGGCCGCAGAATCGCGTCACCGATCATCGTCTCGAAGGCGACGCGAAGAACCACCCACTTCAGTCGATCGTTGATGGTGATCTTGATGAGATCATCACCGCCCTGCGCGTTGCAGAGAAAGAGGCGTAAATCATGGCACTGAAGGACCGACTCAAACAGCAGAAGTTCACCTCCGCTCAGCAGGAAGCAGTACTTGGCATCCTCTCCTGTGCTGACATCATCAATCGTCGAATGGACGAACTCGTAGCCCCCTTCGACATCACACTGCCGCAGTACAACGTGCTGCGCATCCTGCGCGGCATTCATCCGGACGGGCACCCACGCGGAGAGATAACCTCCCGCATGATCCAGCAGGCACCCGACGTTACACGACTCATTGATCGCCTAGAAAAGCAGGGCTTGGTAATCCGCGGCAAGAGTCCGGAAGATGGCCGTCTGTCGTTAAGCTTTATCACACAAAAGGGGCTAGCCCTTCTGTCCGAGCTCGACCCGATCCTCCGTCGATTCGACCGTCAGCTGCGTGCTGCCCTTCCTGACGAAGATGCCAGCGCGATGTCAACGATCATTGATCGACTTGTGGATGGGTTGGGGTGAGTGACGGGTTTGAGGTGACGTCATTCTCGTGAAAGCTCCGCCATCGCCGTGCAGATTTCTTTGATGTCGTATCGGACGATGCGGTAGGATGTACCACGCACGACCAGTGCGCGCTGCTCTTCTGGGCTTGATCCAATGGCGCGGGTGAGCTTATGCTGAACATCAG
>VEQR01000113.1 GCA_018883125.1 Candidatus Kapaibacterium sp. | reverse complement strand
GAAAGTTTCCGCAACGTTTCCAATGTGTTGCGCGGCAAGCAGACTCTGATGTTGCATTCGTCGGACGAGAGAGGCCGACGAATTGTCAACAAAAGGAGGATGTATGCATACCATTCGATTGGCGAGCTTTATCGCTGCTCTCTGCCTGGTGACGTCTGCTCTTCAGGCACAGTTCCCGGTCACTCGGACTCTGAGCTCTCGTTCGCCTGACGCTGTCGTAACACCGCCGACGCGGCCGAATGCCCGATATCGCGTAACGGTTCGCGGCACCTATTCGCAGTGGCCGCAGTTTACCGATTGTCGCGGCGTCGACGCCGTGTGGGTGTACGATGTTCCGCAGGCGGAGATCGATGCCTTCCGCTGGCCACCACGACGTGTACTCGGTGCCCCCTTCGTGGAGATCCCCCACTGGGTGGGCGATTCAACAGTTTATGCCTTTCCGCCAAAGGGGCTGGGCATGAACCCCCTGTTCGAGATCAGCTTTCGGAAGTATCTGGGATTTCGGATCAATGGTGAGCCTCTTCCCCCGATGCCGATCGACCAGACGTTCCACCGGTATCAGCATACGATGGCGGGTACAGGAGAGCCCCTTCGGTTTCAGATCGTCGACTCGACCTATAACGTCATGCAGGGGGCTGTGATCCCCCGCTATGAGGACAACTGCGGAGAGCTGACGATTGACGTAGAGGAGATCCTCGATAAGGATGTGAACATCTGCGACGTCAAGCCCATCAAGGTCGGCAATGACGTTGTAGGGCTGCGCATTGACGCCTCAATCGTTAGCCTCGACAGTACACAGCTGTCGGGAACACGCAATGAGCTCTTTACTAAGGAGCAGCTCGGCATCGTTGCCGACGGAAAGTTCATCTGTCCTGATTCTCTGGTTTGTGATACCGGACGCACCGAGCCCATCTCCATCGGCCTTGTTGTGGACGTCTCGGGCAGTATGCAGGAGGATATCACCTACAACAACGTTGTGATGTCGCGACTCGATGCCGTCAAGCGATCCATCCATGAATTCATGCGCCGTCTGAAGCCGAATGACAGTCTATTCCTCATCCAATTTGATCAAGCCGTCCGACTGACGCAGAACTGGACCACCGATACCGCCGCTGTAGGACGTGCCATTGACCGTTTGACATTTGGCGGAAACACGGCGTTCTATGATGCGCTTTCGATCGGTTGCAGCAAGCTCTCCACCCATGCCCGGAAGAACAAGGCACTTGTTGCACTTACGGATGGACAAGACAACAGGTCACGCGTAACATCCGCCGAGGTTATCGACGTTGTGCGCCGCGCAAACGTCCCAGTCTACCTTATCGCCCTCGGCTTCACGGGTGAGCCAGGCGAGAAGGAAGCGGTTGACACCATGGCAATGTTCGTGAAGGCTGCTCCAGCCGGACGCGTGAATCAAGTGCTGACGGGAGGTCAGCTCGAAGCGATCTACACCGATATCGCCGAGAACTTCGCCAAAGAAGAATGTTGCCGCCTCTACTTCCGCATTCCACCATGTGATAAGGGGCAATCCAAACGCACCATCTCGCTGGTGTTCATCGACGGCGATCACATGATCTCCAAGCGCCTGCTTGTGGACTGCGACCTAAAGGTCACGTCAGTCAAACCCGACGATGTTGATTGGAATGCCGATGATCTGGCCAGCGCAGTCCCCACCCCATCCGATGAAGCGGCGCATCTCGACGTAACACTTACGACTGCCGGCAACTCCGTTATTGAGCTCTACTCGGTCGACGGCGCGATGGTGCAGCGGACGGATCACGGCTTCGTCGATATCGGCAGACGGCGTTTCACACTCGCAACCGACGCACTGCCGAATGGAATCTACTTCTGTCGCATCGTATGCGGCCTCCAGGTGCAGACGGCGCACGTGATCGTGCGGCACTGACAAACACCTCTTTACCAACGAATCTGAATCAACTCATGAAAACGATCATTCTTGCCGTCACGGCCATCATCGCGCTGGTTTCGGCCAACGCCCAGTGCCCTACCAGTACTTCTGCAACATTCAAGGTCACGATCGCATCGCGTCCTATACTGTCAGGTCAGCCCCTTGTCATCCTTCCCCGTTCGGGCGAGACGTTGCCCAAGGCGGCCCTGGTGCGCATGTCGGCACGCATTGACGACGTGCCAGCTTCGATCTTGAGTGCCAATGACGGCATGATCACCGTTGCCACATCCGCTCAGCTGTCAGAAGGCAAGCACAGTGTTGCCATATGCATTTCCGATGGACCATTTGCCACCGACAGCTTTGATGTGGAGGTCCATCGTGACACGTTGGACGGGCGCGTGAACAAGACCGACCCGGATCCATCAACGCAGAACGGTGATCGGCTTGATCTGTCAGGGGGCGACCGCCGCCCACGCGACGGAACGGTCAACGACTATCCAAACGGTGGACATGGTGGAACTCTCAACTGCATAGAGCGCCACAAGATCGACGGCCGATTCACACAGCTGCGCGATGGCTCACGCGAGTGGAATGGCATTACACCAATGGTCGGCCGATTCTCGACGCTCTACCTCGACTACTGTGCCGAGCGCAAGGTGATGTACCTGATGAACGACTGGCTGATTGGGTCATCGCAGTACAACCGCAGCTGCTACAACTTGTTCGACTTCACCACCGGCAATGGAAGCGAGCACTGGCGCATCAAGGTGACGCATGACAGTGCCAATCCGGTGATCGTTGTTCTCAACGGCAAGGACGTAACTAAGGATACAAACCTCGTGATCGGCGGAGGATACGGCTATGGACCCTCTCCGTCGGACACTACTCCGCACACCATCTACGAGTTTGCCGTGGTCGTGAGCGAGGGACTCTTCATCATACCGACGGGAAGCGATCCGGTTCAATACATCCCCTCTACCGTGACCTCGCTTGAGTGTGATGACAACGGCGTCGAGGGATGGGGTCTTATTCGTGAGCCGTCCATTCGCACGGCCAACTTCGGCTCTGACGGGGTCAAGACGCAGCAGTATGAGCGATACATCCCGCAAGGGGGCATCATCGGTCTTGAGAAGGAACCCAATGATATCGCCGGCAATATCGAAGGGGGCACGGTCACCTACCGCTCGGGTTCGCAGGCAACCGTTACCAACCCATGCTCGGGCGTTGGAGTTATCGATGGTATGTTTTCCCCTGGCGAATGGGCTGGCTCAAAACCAGCCAGCGGTTTGTTCTCGGATCTCTATGCTCAGTACTGCAATGGCGAGCTCCACATCCTGAACGACTGGATCTACGCCACACGCGTGCCCAATGGCGAGAGCTGCTACAACCTCTTTGAGCTCTTTACCGGCAATGGCCGCGAGCACTGGGGCATCTGGGTGTGGCAGGATTCAAAGCGCAAGCCAACTGTGATCCGCAATGGCGTGGATGTTTCTGACGACACAACCATCGTAGAGGCAGGCAAGGCCGGGTGGGGCAGCTCTGCGCGCATGGCCGAGCCCCATGCCATCTATGAGTTTCGCATCAAGACTATGGAAGGGGGCTTTGCCCTCCAGTATGCGGATCCGGGTCCAGCCAGCTTCTGTACGGTCACGACCAGTGTGGACGATCGTCTGGAACAACCGCATGGTCGCGTTCGTCCGAACGTTGTCTCGCGCTCAAATCCAACATTCCTGATTGCGGATGTTCAGCCTGGTTCAACCATTCATATCATCGACGTTCAAGGTCGCATCATTCACAGCGTCAGCAGCGTTGAGGCAAGCCCCCAAACCATCACGCTGCCCCATCACGTTGGTGCCGGACGCTACACGATTCGCATCGCGAACGTCTCCGGCATCGCGCATCTGCCTCTGCTGATCACTATGTAAGCGTCAACCTCCTTGCGCTTGCATACTCTCTCCTCACGGGCATGGTTGTCGGCATGAAGCCATGCCCGTGTTGGTTTATCTACAAATTGACTTCACAACCACAACTTGTCAACGTTTCTGAGGGGAACTCCTACCATGAAGCACCTACTCATTGCTGTTTCGCTTGTATGTCTTACTGCACTGCTCAGCGGTGCCGCTCCAAGTTCATATAACGTCATGGCGGTATATCAACGCCTCGATGTCACAGACGCTGTCGGCTATACGCGCAGCGGCGACTTCATTGACCTGGAGATGGTGCTGCAAAAGGTCAGGCAGAACACCGGCACATACAGCGTCCGACTGCGCCGCATCGGCACGGGTCTCTATGAAGTTGTCGGTACCAGCCTCTACGTGCAGCTCCAGTTCTGTCATGAATTTGGCACCCAGGATGCATTGCTCACGATCAGCAGCAATTATGGCTACTTTCTCGGCAAGGCGGAATTCAAGTGATCGTGCGGTTGCCCTTTACATCGCCGTGGGCGACGGTCGCCATCCCGGCGTAGGCCGGGATCCATACGCCGGGGGCGACGCAAACACGCATGGATTCCCGTACCCACGGCCAAGGCCGTGGGCTATTATTGATCGTCATTGCGCATGGATTCCCGCAACCCACGGCCAAGGCCGTGGGCTATTATTGATCGTCATTGCGCATGGATTCCCGTACCCACGGCCAAGGCCGTGGGCTATTATTTATCGCGATTGCGCATGGATTCCCGCACCCACGGCCAAGGCCGTGGGCTATTATTTATCGCGATTGCGCATGGATTCCCGTACCCACGGCCAAGGCCGTGGGCTATTATTGATCGTCATTGCGCATGGATTCCCGCATTCGCGGGAATGACGATGCGTCTCTCGCAACCCACGGCCAAGGCCGTGGGCTATCATGGTCACGCGTCCCCTCCCAATCACCTACCACCCAAAACCTAAAACCCAAAACCTAAAACCTAAAACCTTCTACGGCCTCACCCATTCCCCTGCCACCATTCAAGCCACCGCATGCGCATGCGTTCGGCGTCAAAGAGACTCAATTGGGAATGCTGCCCGGTGAGTTTGTACGTTACTAGGTCCTGTGGGCTGTTGAACTTTTCCGAACTGAGGTGTGACGGCAGTGAGCCATAGATGTGAAAGAGCATGCGCGAGGCGATGTCCGGATCCTGCAAGCCTTCGTCGATCATGTCGGTGATGCGATACCACAGATCGTTCATCCATCCGGTCATCTGTCGGTTTACATTCTTCTCTACATTCCAAGCAAGCATTGCCGCACATTCCCGGTCGATGATCTCCTGCGGAATTCCATAGCTGTAGAGGCCCGCATGCACAAGACGCTGCATGGTTGGTCCGGCCGTCTTCGTTACCGACGTCAACGGCGTAACCAATGGGAACAGGGTCTCCGCGTTTAGCGCCAGCACCATGTGTCGATGCCGCACAATGCGGTAACTGCAGTACCACGTGCGCATCACGTTCTGGTGCGATTCAACATTCGGCTCGCCCCCTGAAGGACGTATCCGCTTGATGAGATTCATCGATGGATGGAGGGTGATCATGGGGCATCAGATTGCGTTTGGTTCAATCCAACATAACCAATGCGCACCCACGGCCAAGGCCGTGGGCTATTATTGATCGTCATTGCGCATGCCCCCCCCATGCGCCGGGTAGGCCGCAATTACGCATGGATTCCCGCATTCGCGGGAATGACGGGGTTGCGCATGGATTCCCGCCTTCGCGGGAATGACGACGATTCCCTCATTGATTACGAAGCTCCTTCGCCAGTTTTCTGAGGAATCTCTCCATTTCGTTCTTGTCAGGTATCTCTAAGGCATAGCGCGAAACGAAGAGCTGATTGGTGATGTCTCCGAGGGCGAACTCAACAAGGGCGTCGTTCTTTTGTGTACACAACAAGATTCCAATAGGCGCCTGGTCGCCTTTGGTCATTTCGTTCATCTTGTAGAAGGCAACGTAGGTATTCAGCTGCCCTAAATGCTCGTGACGAAAGGTATCTGCTTTCAGCTCGACCAGTACGTGGCAC
>VEQR01000032.1 GCA_018883125.1 Candidatus Kapaibacterium sp. | reverse complement strand
GTTCGATCGAATCGGGATCATCGCCATCGGCGAAGCGGACATCAATGCCGAGTCTCGGCAGGGCGACCTTGAATTGGTTGTAGGTTCCACCGTAAAGAAGCGACGTCGAGACGATGTTGTCGCCCACCCCGGCAATGGTCGTTATGGCCAGGAACTGAGCTGCCTGGCCGCTGGCAACCGCGAGAGCAGCCTTGCCCCCTTCCAGAGCGGCAATGCGCTGTTCAAAAACATCGGTCGTCGGATTCATGATCCGCGTGTAGATGTTCCCGAACTCCCGCAATGCAAAGAGGTCAGCTCCGTGCTCCGTATTCTTGAAGGTGTACGACGAGGTCTGGTACAGCGGCACAGCGCGTGCGCGTGTTCGATCGTCGACTTGATCATACCCGGCGTGAAGTTGCAGGGTATCGAATTGGTAGGTGGACATGGTGTCTCCCGTTTATGATGGGTGAAGTATTTACCCCATCGACCTCCGGGAGCAGACGCACGTCATCACAAAAACGACGAGCGCCATCCCCCGGTTGGAAGATGGCGCTCTGTGAGTTGTTTCGTTGGCTGCTAGCGGATCACACGCTACATCTCACGCCTCCATCTTCCACGGGTATGCATACACATACACATGCTCATACACATGCTCATTGACATGGACATGGGAGCTTGCATGGCACTCGAAGATGCGAGCGGTGCTGAAGATGTTGTTTGTGAGGCGCGATTCATTGAGTGGCGAATATAGGATTCTGAGTTGATTTGATGCGATATGATTCGTCAATGCACCTGTTTTCGGTACTTCACATCTGTAAGAAGACATTTGGGGTGCATCATTGGCTTGATTTTGCGCAGGACCGGTACGCCCGCACATACCGAGGCGTGGGTGAATCTATCCAACGAAAACGGGAGCTACACGTATCGTGCAGCTCCCGCTGTTGAGGTTGCGTTGGTATTGTCGATCAGCGAGTGACGACGATCGGCGTGCGAGTTGTTGCGCCATCGATGCCGATGACAAGGGTGTAGATGCCGCTTGCAAGGCGCTCGACAGGCAACGTCAGAAGGCGGATCTGTGCCGGAAGAACTTCGTCGGCAACAACCATGCGTTCGCCGGTGAGGCTGACCAGTTCGGCCGTGAGGTGACCGCCGCGCTCGAGTGTTACCTCGGCCATGCCGGAGGTGGTCATCGGATTCGGCGAAACACGCACAAAGGAAGGGGCTGATGTCTCATCATCAACGGATGTTGGTCCCGGGTAGTAGAGACGTAGCGTTACCGGACGGTGATCCGATACGGTTGACGAGAACGAGGTCAGATAGCGCTCCGGTGTTTCGATGTATGTGCGGTAGAACGGCAGACCCGGCGTGCGGATCAGGATATGGTCGAGGAATGAGCGGTTAAAGCCGAGATAGGATGATAGACCCTGACGCTCCATGTCGGCCGTGGTCGGATTCCATGTCTTGTCGTTGAGGAACACCGAGTAGCACGATGGCAATGTTGAGTCCACCGTGGTGGCCAGTAGGCGATCATTGAAGTCGCCCATGACGATCACATTGGAGTCCTTGTAGAAGTTGTTCAGGTACTCATGGAACGTCTCGGCATCGGTCTTGCGTCGACCGTAATCGTCGGCCGCCGTGGAGTCGCTCGTGGCCTTGGCGTGGATGTTGAACACCACCACGTTGAACGGTACGTTCTTCGCCGAGAATGTCATCCGGAATGGGAAGCGTCCATTGCCCCATGCGCGTGCACCGCCGTTGACGGCAAGACCCGTTGACACCGGCGTTACGGTTTCTGGGTTGTAGATGTAGGCGAGCTTCTGCTCAGATGTAACATCCGTGGCAAGGAAGCGCTTGTAGCCGCCCTTGATCGAATCGCTCACAGCGGCAAGTGCCTCGTCGGTGAGAACCTCTTGCAGCGCATAGATGTCGGCTTTGATGGTATCCATCACCGTACGAATGCGCTGACGCTGCAGATCCTTGTTCTTTGGACCACGTGTTGTATCGGCCCAACCATACCATTCCAGGTTCCACGTTGTCAGGTCCAGCGTGCGGTTCTTGCTCACCGTGTCAACGATGATAGGGGGCAGCCCCATATCCTGTGCCAGACGTGGCAGCAGTTGGTACGTGCCGCGGAACTGGCTGACAACGCCCGTGATGTCGATCTCGCCCGTCGGGATCTCGAGGTTGTTCGTCCCGATCTCACATGCACGGTCGATGCGGATAACGATGTCGTTGCCGAAGTTGTCCATTGCGCTGTAGCTTCGGTTGCCTTCAAAGCGGCCCGTTTCCACCATCTTTACCTTGCGCAGCTTGATGAGCGTTGCTTCGTTTCCTTCGCCGACGTTGGGGATGGTGGTACTCTTTGGTGCCGGCTCTTCGCGCGGTACCGGAATAACGGTGAACTTGAGCCCCGTACCACCAAGTTGGGCAAGCCCCGTACCAGGCGCACCGGTGGTGTTACCGAACTCGGTGAGCGTTGCATTCTCAACGACCACGGAATCGCCGATCTTGACGGCGGTGCGCATCGCTTCGTTGAACACAGCGATGCCGCCCGTACGGTCCTGCAGGTAGCACGTATTGGAAAGCTGTACCGCAGAGGTGACGCGCCCAGCGATCTTCGTAACGGTTGAATTGAAGTCCTGCTTTTTCGCGTCGGCGATGGAGATAGGATCCTGTGCCATCAGAGGCATCGCCGAAAGGCAGACGAGAAGCAGCAGAGTGCGGGTCTTCATGGAGTCGTCCGGGAGAATGGGAAAGGTTAGAACAGTGTCAAGGAAATGTCGTCAATGGCCGCCGACGCGTTGTAGGTATACAGCATCTTCGACGAGCCCGAGCCGATCGTTACGTCTGTGAGGCGAGCAAGCACGTTGGTCGTTCCTGCCTCGCGAACCTCAAACGAGTAAGTCCCCGGGGCGATCGAGTAGTACGAAGGCGAGCTGATGCCGGGCTCGAACTCGATAGGGAACAAGCGCTGCGAACCATTGAGCCAGATTTCGACGAAGTAGGCCTTGTCGACGTTTTCGGCCATGTGTGTAAAACGAACCACCGAGTTTTGCGATCCGGCAGGCAGCACCGTGTCTTGAATCTCACGTCGAAACTCAATGAGACTGGTCGTGTCGCCACGAACAAACAGGATTACCCGTGCGCCGCCACCGAGCGTGTACTTCAGGTTGTTGCGCAGCACCCGCTGCGGACTTCCCACCTGTACAAATAGCTGCCGTCCGGCAGCAACCTCGGTGTATGGCGAGGCAAGGCCACGATCAGCTTCGATCAACATTGTGCTGTCGATCGTCACGCGTGCGCGGTTGAGATTCGTCGTGACGTTGACGATGCGCAGTAAAGCAGGCTCAGGCGAGGGGAACGTCAGAACACCATCCTGGCACCCGCACAGCGCAATCAGCAGGAGTGTGTAGAGGATCGTCGATGATGATCTGAGTAGCATGGTCATTAGAACGAATAGCGCAGACCGATCTGCATGCGCCAGCGTGAGAAGAAGTTGTCGATGATGTAGATCCCCGGACGTCCTGCGGTAAGGGGCTCACTGTACGACATACGGAGCCGACCCTGGGCATCAAAGGGTTTGTTTTGACTGTCGAGTACAAGTCCGAAAAGGTTCGAACTTTGGAAGTCAACGTAGCGCTGCAAGCCCCATGACGGATCGATGAAATTCAGCAGATTCTGCACGTCGAGTGTGAACTGCATGGTGTGATCTGCGAAGCCCGGAATATCCTGCATGATGCGCAGATCCAGCTGATTCACCCAAGGCTCCCGCAGGGCGTTGCGTGGCAGAATCTGTCCCTGATACTGCTTGAGAAGGGGATTAGCGTCGATCAGGGCCATCATCTGCGCCCAGATCTGATCGGGTGACCGAAGATCGGTGACATCAGATGGCTTCGGGATGACCACGCGGGTATTGTAGTCATCTCGGCGGGGAATGTACACGAGGTCGTTGCCACCTGACGCATTGTCGCCGTTGTAGTCCTGCGCGTACGACACGGAATAGGGGCGTCCTGAATTTCCCGAATACACCAGTCCCAATGTTGTCGAGTACCCCTTTGACCATTCAATGCGATACGAGGCATTGATGGCGATACGATGCAGCTGGTCGAAGTTGGAGATGCCAACCTGAAGATTATTCGGGTCGATGCCGTCGGTGCCGACCCATTGCGACGATGCCGTGGCGGCGGTCGACGAGGTAAGATCCTCGGTGCGTCCGTAGGTGTAGGAGAGCATCGCGCTCAACCGCGGAATGAATGCGTTGTTCTCGTCCAGACGCAGCTGTGTTGAGACCGAATACTGACGACCGGCGTTGCGGCTGCCCATCAAAATCACCTGCGTAAAACGGCGGTCCACCAAGGAGTCCGCTGAGCCCCCTCGGTAGAGCTTGCGTCCATCGATCGGTGAAACGCCATAGAGTGTGTCTCCGTCCACGATGTAGCGCTGATCGGATGCACGAAGGTTGAGGTTGCTGTAATCGACCTGGTTGAGGAACGATCCATACATCCCCTCAACGGTGAGCGTGAGCCCCTTCGCGAGCCGCACATCCGTACCAAGGGTCGAGCGCCATACCTGTGGGAGGGTGAAATCTCGATCAGTGATGTTGATGGCCGTTGTGTTGACGTTTCCACCGGGGTAGAGAGTATCGCCCGGACGTGGCGCCCGCTTGGTGATATCCCACCGATATGGCTGCCCCAGCGAGTTGTTGATCGCATTCGGCGAGTTGTTGCTGCCGAGTTCTGCACGGAACAGGTCCATGCCGGTATTCGAGTATTGGTTCGACAGCCACACCGCTGCTACACGTCCCGTGAACATGCCGGTGCCGCCGCGAATCTGAAACGTCTTGTCGCCAGAAGGATCGTAATTGAATCCGAACCGAGGAGAGACCAGCAGTATCCCGTCGGGAACGGCACTTGTATTGCGACGTGGAAACGCTGCTGCAAAGGCCGGGTTTTCGTAGGGCGTGCTAAGGAAGAAGGGCATGTCAATGCGGAGACCGGCATTCACGCGGAGTCGATCGGTTACCTGCCATTCATCCTGCACATAGCCACCAACTTGCAGCATGTTCCATGCGGCACGCGGCTGAGGGTTTCCGCCGGTTACGGAATCGTTGGCATAGCTGACGCGATAGTAGTTGGCAAGACTATCGGCAAAGGCGTCAACAGATGCGTATTGAATGCTGCCGTAGTAGTCCTGAATGAAGAGGTTGTTGAAGCGCGAGAACTCATTGTGCGTTCCAACAGTAATCGTGTGGTCGCCAGTGAACCACGTCAGGTCGTCCGTCAAAGCAACGATGGTCTGGTCCAGTGCATTGGCCTGTGAGCTGCGCTCCGGACCGAGGATGACGTTTAGGCCTGAGCCGACCTGAACCCGAACTTCGGGAAACGCGATGGGGTCGCCGGCTTCGTTGCTAGGCAGAACTCGACGATCGTTCGTCTGTGTAACGGAAAAACGAAGTTCGTTGCTGACAGAGGGGGAAAGGACGCCATTCCATTGAAGCACCGTCTGGTTGTTGATGCTTTCAAACCGATTCATCCGACTCGTCAGGCTGTAATTGAGATTGTTCCGCAACAGGTTGCGGTCCTGCATCCCATAGGTGAAGTTGTGGCGGAGTTGAATCTTATTGGATTCGTCGATGTTCCAGTCGAGTCGGGCGATAAGACTCGTTGAATTGTTCAGAATATTCGTGGTGCCATACGTGCCGGGATCATACCCATACTGGTTCTTGGCAATGTCGATGATCCTATCAAGAACGGATGCATCAGCAGCAAAGTTGTTCAATTCGGTCGGGTCGTTCAATCCCACAACAAGTGGCGTTGAGCGCAGTCGGGTTTCACTCGTGACGTGAAAGAGCAGCTTGTCCTTGATGATGGGGCCACCCACACGTCCACCGAACTGCACGTCATAGAACTTGTCAAACGGCTTCTTGGCCGCATCCGGACTCAATCCAACCAGATCCTGGTTGCGTCCGAACGTGAACACCGAACCTTTGAAGGTGTTGGTGCCGCCGCGGGTAATGGCGTTGACCAGTCCACCCGTAAAGCCGCTCTGACGAATGTCGTATGGCGACACATTAACGCGGATACGTTCGATGGCGTCCAGCGAGACAAAGTTCGAGTTGGCCTGTGAGCCGGCGGTTCCGGCTGCGCCGAGAGCAAAGACGTCGTTGGCAACGGCGCCGTCGATCTGGAAGTTGTTGAAGCGTGAATTCACGCCCATGATGCTCACGCCTTGAAGTCCATCACTACCGGCGGTCTGCGTCTGGTTCGTGTAGGGGTTCATGCGCGCCAGATCGCTGATGCTGCGATTGATCGATGGTGATGCAGATATCACGGCTTCACTGATCACAGAACCGGAGCCATTCTTTGATGCATCGAAGATCGCATCGCGTTCCGCCGTGACGACCACCTCGCGCGCTGTTGAAGTAGACTGATCGAGGGTGAGGTTAACGGTGGTTGCATCTCCCACGTCCACCGATACACCTCGAACGGTGTCCGTTTGAAAGCCAATGAAGGAAATGATCACCGTGTACGTTCCTGGTCGCAGACCACGGATCAGATACTGTCCCTTGCTCTTTGTAACGGCGCCGTAGGTGGCCCCGGTTGACGTGGAGACGACCTTCACCGTTGCGCCAAAGAGCGGTTGACGGTTCCCGTCAGTCGTACCGGTGATGGTTCCGGTGATTGATCCCGTCGTCACCCCCTGACCATACACAACGTGCACCGACAGAACGATGAGGAGAAATGTCAGAATGGTGGTGATGCGCATCATTGAAAACGGCGTGCCAGCGGATATGCAGGGGGCGCCAATTTACGGCATTTCTCCAGTGTGCAGGTGACGGTGGACGTATCTTTGCGACATGGCAACCTTCGATGAATGCCTCAGAGAGGCAGCCCGCACCCTACGTGTCGAACTTGGAGGAGCCATTGAGCCCCTTGCCGGTCTCGATTACGCATCTGAATCTCGCGTCAAGCAAGCCGCATGGAAGGCGTTCGCCGCCCATCTTCGGACGGGTTCGGCGCAAGTGGATCCAATCGTTGCCGCCCCGCTTCCGCGCGGGTACCGCACCACCACGCGGCGACGCGTTGGCACGTGGGATGGAAAGGTTCTGCTCACGCATGGTGACGGCACCCCGTCGACCGCGGCAAGCCCGCTGGAGCCGAAGTTGCACGCCGAGATTTACGAACTCCTCGAAAAGCTCATTGCCAAGCAGCACCAAAGTGTGGTAGAAGCTCTCAACCATGTGGTGCTTCGGGGCACCTACGAGGAGCTTGTGCTGATCGTGAATCTGCGGGACATGGACGCCAAGCTGGTTCGCTCGGTGCGCAAGATCAGTGAAGCCCTCAGAGAGGCCTTTCCATCGATCGCCCACGTCTGGATGTACAACGACCCCAAGGGATCTCGCTACTACCTGGACATCGAACGTCCGGCCACCGGCGTTGGTGCCAAGAAGATCCATGGCGCTGCAGCCTGGGTTCAGTCGGTGGGGGATATCGCCTATCAAGTTGGCGTGTTCTCGTTCTCACAGATCAACCTGGCGATGCTGCCGCAGCTGGTCAGCACGGTGGCCGACCATGCGCAGTGCGGCGCCGATGACGTGCTGTTTGACCTTTACAGCGGCTACGGACTCTTTGGTGCTGCTCTTGGAAAGAGCGTTCGCCATGTTGTAGCCTGCGATTCAGACCAGGCCACCGTCGACAATGCTCGATATAACATCCGCCGGGCGGGTGCTCAGGCGTCGGCCATTCAGCAGATATTCACCGAGATGCAGGATGTGGGCCGACTTGGACGCAAGCTCGATAAGTCCGTTCCCCGTCAGCTGGTGGATTGCCCGCGGGTGATGGTGCTTGATCCGCCGCGCACTGCCACGCCCCCTGGCATGATCCGGGAGCTCATGCGCATGCTTCAGCCCCGCCGCGTTGTGGAAGTATTCTGCGGTCCGGACGAAATCGCCAGAAGTCTGCGCGAATGGCGCTCATCAGGCTATGAGCCCGAGCGTGTAACGCCAATGGATCTGTTCCCCGGAACAATGGGGTTGGAGGTCATCGTCTCCCTGGTTCCTGCTGATGGGGAGCCGATCAGGGAAGACGTTCCTGAGCCCAGGAGAACACCTCGACGTAGCGGCGGGCCGCGACGCTGATCGAGTTGTCCTGCTGCATGGCATTGGTTCGCAGAGTGGACCAGTGCGGCTCGTCGTTATACAGTCCCAGGCCATAATCAAGAGCAGCCGCAACGGCCGACTCGTCATAGTCATGAAACCGCACGCCGCTGCCAGTGCCTGAGGTGCGCTCATAGTGTACCACCGTATCGGCTAGGCCACCCACGGCTCTGACGATAGGCACGGTCCCGTAGGCCATGGCATACATCTGCGTCAACCCGCACGGTTCAAATTGCGACGGCATCAGGTACAGGTCCGATCCGGCCTGGATCCTGTGGGAAAGGGGCTCGTTATACCCGGTGACGAATCGCACGAGGTCCGGAAACTGATCCTGGGCTCGGCGGAAGTAGTCTTCGTACTCGCGCACACCGCTGCCCAAAATCACCAGTCGCGCACGTCCCTGCTGGAGCACCTCCCACACGGGGCGGGTCATGATGGGGATACCCTTTTGCTGCGTCATCCGCGTTACCATGCCGATCACCGGCAGGTCGGCACTAGCCCCCTCGCAGGGGAGGTTCAGTTCGCGAAGCAGGGCGAGCTTGTTGATGCGTTTCTTCTGAAGGGTGGTGGCATCGTAGGGGACGGCGATGTGCTCATCGACCCGTGGATTCCAGATGGTGTCATCGATACCGTTGAGCACTCCGAGCAGATCCGACGCACGGTGCTGCAAAGCCCCTTGAAGGCCCATCCCTTCAGATGTCCAGCGAATCTCCTGACTGTACGTTGGGCTCACGGTAGTGACTTTGTCGGCAAACATGATGCCGGCCTTCATGGCGTTGAACGAGCCATGGTGCTCAAACCAGCTTGACGGGTAGAACTCCGATGGTGGAAAGCCCCCAAATTCCATGGCACGGACCGGGTCATACATGCCCTGGAAGGCCATGTTGTGGATCGTGAACACGCCCGCCGTCCTGGCAAAGAACGGGTCGTGCCGGTATTGCGTTGCCAGCATCGGCATGCAGGGGGCTGCATGGTAGTCGTGCGCGTGCACAACGTCGGGCTGAAAGCCCAGAACCTTAGCTGTTTCCAATGCCGCCCGACTGAAGAAGAGGTAGCGTCGGTCGTTATCCTCGAAGCCCTCATGGTAGCCGTAAATACCTTTTCTGTCAAAGTATTCCGCCGAACGTAGGAAGTAAATTGGAACCTCCGTGCCGGGCAGTTTACCGTGCCAGACCTCTGCATATTCGGTCCAATACCCCACAGGTACGCTCACAACGTGCTCGGTGCGAACAATACCATACAGCTCTCGGTCGATCGAGCCATACAGGGGAAGCATGATCGCAACCTCGTGCCCATCAGCCCACCACGCGCGGGGAAGTGCACCGGTCATGTCGGCCAGACCGCCAACTTTTGCGAAAGGGGCCACTTCGGCGGCCACGACAAGAATGTTCATAGGGGGCGGAATGGTGCCGTAACTGGTGCGCAAATATATGGGCGCAGGTCGGCCAATTGTTCGGCTGCCAATGCGGCATTTGCCTCATTTTCAAACAGCCCGTACACCGAGGATCCACTGCCGCTCATCGAGGCAAAGAGCGCTCCCGTTTCCTGAATTCGACGCTTGATTTCTGCCAGAAAAGGTTGTTGTGGAAAAACGGCACGCTCGAAGTCGTTTGTGAAGATGTCTGCGCTAACAGTATTGTTGTCAATGGCATACGTAAATGCATCGCTGAGATTCGGTGAAGGATATTCACTCGTTATCCCCAATGTGGAATATGCTGCGGCTGTATTGACGTGGATGCCGGGGCAGACGACCAAAACGGTCCACGGGAACGTGATGTTCAGCGGGGCGACGTGCTCGCCCCTTCCCGTGACAAGGGCAACGCCGCCGCGGAGGAAGAATGGAACGTCCGATCCGCATTCGGCGGCAAGGGGCTCCAGCTCCCGTAGGAGTGTTTCATTGATCTCGCGGTCGTTCAACCGAGCCATGGCAAGCAGTGCCGCTGCTGCATCGCCCGACCCGCCGCCGAGGCCAGCACCGGTCGGGATGCGCTTTTCGACGGTTATCTTTGCGCCGGAATTATCGTCGGGGAAGTGCTGGCCATAGAGCCGGCAGGCCTTGTGGACGATGTTCTGCTCGGGGGCCAGAGTGACCTCGGGTCGGCACTCAACCACGAGCGCTGGGTTCGGTTCAACATGGAGGATGTCGGCAAGATCGATGGCCACGAAAATCGATTCGATGTCGTGATACCCATCGGGCCGGCGGCGCAGAACGCGCAGACCCAGGTTGATCTTTGCGCAGGTGGAAACGCTAAAAGGAAGGAAGGACATGTCGGAGCAAATATCGTACACAAGTGAGCTCGCCAGGAAAAGTATCCACTTGTCGTCGCTGATGATTCCGGCGATCTACCTACAGATTGAGCACCAGACGGCAGTTCTTATCCTGCTGGGCATGACGGTTGTTTCTCTGATGATCGATGTTCTTTTGCACTACCACGGTGCAACGCGTCGGCTGATGCTTCGTGTGTTTGGAGCCATGCTCCGTCCGCACGAACGCACATCCGAGCGCTTCCTGCTGACCGGCGCCAGCTGGGTGTTAATTGCGGCAACGCTAACATTTGCCCTGTTCCCAAAGGTCATCAGCGTAACAGCCTTCACCGTGCTCATCGTCAGCGACACCGTAGCCGCCCTCGTCGGACGTCGATACGGCACACGCCGATTTCTTGATAAAAGCCTTGTTGGCTCTGTGAGCTTTGCCATATCAGCCATTGGCGTGGTTGCCTTTTATGGCAACCTCTTTTCGACCCCAGTATCTTTTCTTGTCTGCGGCATCCTTGCCAGCGTGGTGGCCGCAACCGTCGAAGCCAGCTCCACCCGCCTGAAGGTTGATGACAATCTTTCCATTCCCTTCAGTTTTGCCATCACCATGGTGCTGTTGCATCATGTTGTGAACGCCATAAATATCCCGTCGTTTTTGGGATAAAAGGGGGCACCGTCATCCCGGCGAAAGCGGGGATCCAAGTGACAAGTGACAAGTGACAAGTGACAAGTAGGGGCGAGACGCAGTCTCGCCCGTATGCGATCGTTGACAAACACCCAATGACGCACAACGCCGAACACGCCATGCTGCAGCTCAGCCCATGGCTTCAGCCATGGGACGCGTTATCGCGGAATCGCATCATGATTTGATGGTACATAAAACCGAATCGCGAAAAGTGTGTGGCTAAATGCCACGTTCTAAGGCATTCAATTAGCACGTTTAGCACGCCATGGATTTACTAGCCCCGGGCCTTGGCCCGGGGTTGGAAATGTTCGTCATTGCCCATGGATTCCCGCATTCGCGGGAATGACGAAGATGGATTCCCGCATTTGTGGGAATGACGAAGATGGGTCCCGGCCTGCGCCGGGGCGACGTGCATTCGCGGGAATGACGAAGATGGGCCCCGGCCTGCGCCGGGGCGACGTGTGTTCGCGGGAATGACTGTTCTCATATTCACCACGCCGGACCCCGTACCCCGGGCCAAGGCCCGGGGCTAGTAAATCCATGATGCCTATCGCGGAATCGTATCATGATTTGATGGTTCATAGAACCGAATCGCGAAAAGTGTGTGGCTAAATGCCACGTTCTAAGGCATTCAACTTTAGCACGCCATGGATTTACTAGCCCCGGGCCTTGGCCCGGGGTTGGAAATGTCCGTCATTGCTCATGGATTCCCGCGATCGCGGGAATGACGTGCCTGCGCCGGGGCGACGTGTATTCGCGGGAATGACGTGCCTGCGCCGGGGCCCCGGCCTGCGCCGGGGCGACGTGTGTTCGCGGGAATGACGAAGATGGGCCCCGGCCTGCGCCGGGGCGACGTGCCTGCGCCGGGGCGACGTGTGTTCGCGGGAATGACGATCTGAGGTGGAGCGGCGCATGAAATGAATCTGCAAAGCCCTACTTTGCCGGGGTTGATTCTCCGAGCAGTTATGCGATAGAACACGTGGGAATGTATAAACGACAAATCGTTCGATGAACCCAACGACCAGTCTGATGTTGCAGTGCCTAGCCGGCCTGCTTCTGCTTGCCCCGGCCGCTGACGCGGCCCGGGCAGGCAGGGCGGGCGGCATATTGGGCGTGGCTCGCGTGGCCGATACGCTGAAAGCTGATTCAACGTTTCTGCGTGGTGCCCTGCGGCCGGTGCCGTGCAATGACGGATCAATGATCGGGGGAATTCTTGACTGTCCATACGTTCCGTGGTTTCAGGGCTGTGACGAGCTGTTCATGATGCGCTCGCTTGATGGCGGCCGCACATGGGATGCCGAGAGCATGCCATTTGATCGGATAACCAGTGCAGAAATCGTCCGCATCCGTGGTGGTGACCTCTTGGCGCTCGGTAGCGTGGTCATGCGCAGCAGTGACAATGGCCGCACGTGGACCATTCTCTATGACCGACAGCGCCCGGCTGATCCGACATGGCTAGCCTTCGGATTGAAACGGGACTACCGTGGCCTGCTGTTCTGGAATGGCGGGGGGCTGAATGTGAGCCTCGATAACGGTCGCACGCGCGTGTGGCTGCGGGGCGCTGATAATCGCGATTATGGCTGGGCATACCACGTCCTGCCACCGCACGGTCACATCCTGTCACCCAACGTCGAGGGGTGGCGCCAGTCGGGCTATGTCAACCTCAGCACCGACCATGGCCGCTCCTGGCGCCACACGATCGAAGGTCGGGGTAGTAGAGGAGATACCAATGATGTCTATTCCGGCTTCGATGTGATCAACGATACGATGGTTGTTGGGCATAGTTACAATGACCGACCGTGGCCCGATGGCAGGGGTCTCTTGAGAAACCTCTACTACAACTCCGGCTCGCAGACATGGACCACAGGTCGGTATGTCTATCCATTGCAGCGCGAGGGCGTCCTCGACAGCACCCGGTGGTACTATGGTTATGGATTAATGGCCGATCTGTCAGGGCCGGTTGATACGATTCCGCCGAGGGAGCCGGTTTCGACACCCCCCATGATCGACCGCTACGGTCGCCGATCGGACTCGAAGGACATTTCCGGGCTATCGGGCCAGTTCTACGACCTGGACGGCAACGTCCACATGCAGTGTTCGGGCTTCTGGGTGCCGGCGCGTGCGCCGCGCCCGGTGTCTCGTCTGGATAAGATCTACACCTGCACGGGCGTGGAGTACGTGGTGGGCGGGCGCGTGCTCGAGCGCGTTGTGCTCGACGACACGCTCTCGTCGAATGCGCGACTGGAGTATGTGATCACGCCCAACCGGCGCATGGCCACGATCAATGTGACGTCCATCGACTCAACGCGGCCGATGCGCTGCCGATTGATCGTCGATGACAGCACGCTGGGCCGTCAATGGTTCACCGACTCAGTGTCACCCCCGTCGTCGATGCCGTCGCTCTGGGTGGCCATGCAGAGAAAGAACGTCACGCTCAGGTGCCTGTATCCGGAGGGCCCCTACATGTGGTTCCGCAATGGCCAGCCGCTGCCGCTGCCGGAGGGTTTCGACGGAGATGTGGTGGGCGACTCGATGCTGGTGAACCCGGCCGCGGGCACCTATCAGGTGATGGCCCGCTCACCACAGGGCTGCGATGTGTGGTCGAACCAGATCGATATCCTGCCGACAAGCGTAAGCGACCCCACCGGTGCCTCGGAGGCGTCGGCACCAGCACCGGTAAGCTTCGTCAGCGCCGACGGTACCATCGAGCTGACGTGGTCGCTTCCGGCGCCCATCTCACCGTCGATCATCGCCTACGACATCCTCGGCCGCCGCCTTCCTGCCGAGGTGGACCACAGCCGCAACCGCACCCGCATCGAGATCAACAACCCCACCGGCCTGGTGCTGCTGGTGATCACCACCGGCACACATCAACAGGTGCTGCAAATCATGAGGTGAAACAAGTGACAAGAGACGAGAGACGAGAGACAAGAGACGAGAGACGAGAGACAAGTAGGGGCGAGACGCAGTCTCGCCCATATGCGATCGTTGACAAACACCCAATGATGCACAACGCCTAACACGCCGTGCTGCAGCTCAGCCCAGGGCTTCAGCCCTGGGAAACAGGGGGGGCAAGCCCCCTAACAATTCCTTCTCATGATTGTCATACCACCTTGCTTTCCCAGGGCTGAAGCCCTGGGCAGTTATGCGAAGAGCACGCACCGTCATCCCGGCGAAAGCGGGGATCCAAGTGACAAGTGACAAGTGACAAGTAGGGGGTTGTCGCACAACACCCGTTTTCCGATTGATGAAATAGAGTTCGGTGGTGTGAGCGTGCATATGGCCTGTCCTAGCGAAAGGATTCAGGCGTAGCGTATAAAACCTGATCTATTGGGGCTGCTGAGGCAGCCGATTTATCATCAAACGGCCATCATCAGACCGCGATCTTCTTGAGATTGTGCGCTAAGGCGATCAATCCGATCTCGATGTTGACCTTTTCTTTGCCACGGAGCCTACATCGTCTGATTCCCATGTTGAATTTGATGTTGGCAAACACGGTTTCGACGTCATGGCATCTCTTCTTTCTGTATGCAATGCCTTTTTCTGATTTCAATCTGGCGCTGGCTTCGACCTTCAGCTTCATGCCTTTTGTTGAAACCACAACTGACCGATTGCCATTGGTCTTATGGCATGGACCTCGAAGTGGACATCCGTTGCAGTTTGCAGCTCTGTATTCAGATCGCGATCGCTGGTATTGATTGGCCGATTTGGTTGACACGTCGGCAACCTTGTGCATGCGCTGTCCCATCGGGCAGACAAAGAAGTCGTGCTCGGCATTGTAATGCAGATGGTCAACGGCGAATGTTCGCTTGTGTGAAATCTTGCCGTTGTGTTCAGCATCGAAATGGTTGTGCTTGACGTATGCCTCGGTGCCGTTGGCATCAAGGTAGACATAGTTTTCTTCGGATCCGTAGCCGGCATCAGCTACGACCACCTCGGGCGCCTGGTCATACATACGCTTATGCTCGTCGAGATGCTCCGGTAAAGTGGTCGTATCGGACGGAGTCTGATGAATCGAATAGTTGACGATCATCTGATTGTTTGATGACACCTGGACGTTGTATCCCGGCTTCGGCTGCGCGTTGTTAAGATGATCCTCTTTCATGGGCATGAATGTGGCATCCTTGTCGGTCTTGCTGTAGGAGTTGCGCCCAGCCAGTATCTGCTCCTTCTGGCAGTAGTTCTCGAAACGCGGTGCCCAATTCCGCCTGGCCTCAGTTACGATCTTCCTGATCTTGGCACTGATTGGTTTGCCCTGTAAGGCTTTGTCGATACGGTCGACTGTCTGCTGGATCTTCTCAGCGTCAAGCTGCGAAAAATCAGGTTCCTCGTTATGGAGGTTCTCATCTGCGGTCACACTTAGCGTGTACTGCCAGAGCTCGTGAAGCCTGTCCACAAGCTTTTCCTTGTTGACCTTGACTGATTTGCCCCAAACAAAGGTGTAGCGGTTGGCATTTGCCTCCAGCTTTGTGCCATCGACATACACTTCCTTTAAGGTCAGATGTCCTGCATCAGCCATCAGTTGCACAACCTGGGCAAACACCTGCTTGATCACCGACTTCAACCGGCTGCTGCGAAACCGGTTGATCGTGTGGTGGTCGGGCTTCTCCATGGCCGCCAGCCACATGAAATGGATGTTCTGCTGAATCTGCGCCTCAATCTTGCGTGAACTGTAGACATTGGTGATGTAGGCGTAGATCAATACCTTCAGAAGCATTCGAGGATGATAACTGCTTCTGCCGCCACCACGATAGGTAGCCAGAAGCGGCTCAATGTCGATCTTGTCAACGATCTGGCTGACAACGCGTACCGGATGTCCCGGAGCGATAAGATCATCCAACGACTGGGGCAGCAGATGCACCTGGTGCTGACAGTATGGCTTAAATGCAACGGAATGATGGCGCTTACTCATGTACAAATATAAATATATTTACCACTAGCGCAAAATGCTTGTTTTCCACACTTTTGAGACAACCCCGAGTGACAAGTGACGAGTGACCGTAGGGGCGAGACGAAGTCTCGCCCGAGTGACAAGTGACGAGTGACCGTAGCCCGAGTGACAAGTGACGAGTGACAAGTGGCTCATCGTCCCCCCCACGCCGAAGGCGTATCACACGCGAAGCGTCTCCATCAATACCGGCCTTGCCGGAGCAGCATCCCCATGAAACGGGGCAACGTTGAACATGACGGCGTACGTGCCGTCGGGTGTAGTGTCAGGAACAAAGATCAGCTCGGTAATCGTGCAATCTGTGCGCGGATTATCAGGCCATTGCCAGAAGCGATGATGAGCAACCAGAGCGCCGGCATCTTCTTCGCGGTCCACTGATGGAAGATCGATCATTAGGTGACGTATACCACGTTCAACAACTAGGTTCATCGCATCAATGTGGACGTATGCGGGGTTGTTAGCTGACCAGCGACGTGTGCGCTTAGCTACGTCATTTGGCAGTGTTCGGATGATCAGCGTTGTTGAGCCGTTATCCTGCCAAGCAGCCGTAAGATTCTCCCTGGTGATGACAACATCGCCCCCTATCTCTTCAAGCGGAACAGTCACAAGCGTGGCGATATCGACCACTTCCCGCATGCAAACATCTACGGTATAACCACGGCCGGCAATGTGGCCAACGCATTCGGTGTGCGTGCCATTACCATGTGGGGCAATCGTAACAATATCGCACCGCACAGGTCCGCCCTCTTCGACGCTTCCGACAAAGGAGCCAATTCGATATGGTTCGAATGTTGCCGCCGGCAGGGAAAAAGCGTTAGTTGCTACCTCCGGAGTGATCGGTAGCGAAATGTCAACAAGGTGATCAAGACGGAATCGTTGACCGTTGATCACCAGTTCGCGATGGGGTGCTTCGGATGACATTGGAACAATTTACGCGACCTCGCGTCACGTTTTGCCAGCCCCCTGCCTCATAGACCGTAAAGCCCAGATATTGCGTAGTTTCCTAGAACTTCGTCAGTCACAGGGCCCATTTGCTAACCCTTGTGTTTACGGAAGAGGTAATCTTATGTCTCGCACTCTCAATAAAGTGATGCTGATCGGGAATGTCGGCAAGGATCCCGAAGTCAACTTTACCCCAAGCGGTGTAAAGGTCGCCCAGTTCCGCATGGCCACCTCGGAAACATGGAAGGACAAGGACGGGGCTGTGCAGGAACAGACCGATTGGCATACGATCATCGCTTGGAGGGGTCTGGCCGATGTTGTGGAGCGGCTTGTTCGACGGGGCTCGCGGCTCTACGTCGAAGGAAAGATCCAGTCACGGTCATTCGATGACCGAGATGGTCACAAGCGCTACGTAACGGAGATCATTGCCGAGAACCTCTTGCTGCTCGACGCTAAGCGTCCGGAGCAATCGAACAGCCATGCAGAGACTGAACAGGGTACTAGTTCGTCACCTGCCGGCGCTGATGAAATTCCCTTCTGATATTCTTTGGAGACCTTCGCTTGGACGTGACGCGTAGTACGGAGATTCGTGTCGGCATTGTGAGTATTCTATCGATCGCTCTGCTGATCGGTGGCATCATGCTTGGGAAGGGCATCAGCTTGAATCCCAGCAATAAGCAGATCAAGATTCGCTCGGTATCCTCTGGAGGTGCCGAACCCGGCAGTCCGGTGGTCATCAACGGCGTCAAGCGCGGCCAGGTTACGAGCGTGGCGAACGAAAACGGCACGGTACTCATCAGTGCCGAGCTTGATGATGTTTCCGACCTCCACGGAGATGCCTCTGCTCGCATCACGATACTTGAGATCACCGGCGGAAAGAAGATCGAGCTCACTCCGGGTTCATCGGCTGACGCATTCAACATCTCGAAGGAGATCCCGGCAACAGTGTCCGCGGACATTGGCGGCCTTGTTGCAACATTGGGAGACGTTAGCGGCAATGCTGTGAGCATTGTCAAACGTCTGGACTCGCTCACGGGTACACTTACGGATATGACACGCGATGGCCAGCTGGTTTCGGATGTCAAGACGATTTCGTCAGAGGGTGCTCTATTTGTGAAAGATCTTCGGTCGTGGTTTGCTGCAAACAAAGACCCGCTTGGTCAGTCCATCAGAGACCTGCGTTCAATCGCATCACAGCTGCGCACAAGTATCGACAAGAACGAACCGAAGGTCTCGCGGTTGGTCGATCGTCTTGATGCAACGCTCACATCGATCGACGGAACCATCGGACGTGCCGACAAAGCGCTGGTGAATGCCGACTCTTTGATCCGACGAATTGACTCAGTACTCATCGAAGTGAAATCGAACAAGGGGCTGTTGAACACCGTGATCTACGACGAGAAGTTCGCCGATCGTTTCGACAGCACCCTGTACTGGATCCGTGCTATTCTCCAGGACGCCCGCAATAAAGGCATTAATGTGAACGTCGGCCTTGGGCATGAATAGTCGTGGACACCTGACCTTGCCTCGCCTGATTGCGGCCGTATTCATCGTTTCGATGGCATTCGGCTGCAAGGGGCCAAAGTACCTTAACCAGGATTTCGACCTTCGCGACGATGGCGAGCGCACCACCGAACTGCGATTCACGGCAACGCGGCACATCGACTCGATAGCCGACGTCAAAGCGATCAAGACCGATGTATGGAAGTTGGAGCACTATTCGTATCCCGACTCCATCAGAATGTTTGTGCGCGTCATCGATACGACGGGATTTGTGGTGACGCACATGGCAGCCCCCTACAAAAAGGCGGGTGCTCCGAATTACTTTCCATCGCTGGTGGAACACCTCGGACAACGCCGTCGCATCAAGGACTCGGTCGTAAAGAACTATACGGTTCGGGAGATTGGTGAGCTGGACTCCATCCCTGCGAACATTGCGCTGGCCATTGATTGTTCCGGATCTATGAAGGGGGCTAAACCCACGATCGATCTTGGTTCTGAGCTCTTCATCGGGATGAAGCGGAAATGCGACAAGATCTCGCTGACGGCATATCACAAGGTCATCACGGAAGTCTTTCCTCTATCCTCTGACTCCTCCACGATGCTAAAGGCATTCCGAGAGTATGCCAAGCGGCCGATCGGACTGTTTACGTCAACGTATGACGGCATCATGACATCTCTGCGATCTCTCGACAAGGTGCCGCTGGACGAACCAAAGGTCTGCGTTGTCTTCGCCGATGGTGATGAAAACACGTCAACCACAAAGGCTTCGGACATCTACGAGTTTGCGACCAAGCACAACATTTCGATCTACTGCGTCGGCTTCGGTTTTGCCAAGGATGAGCCCCTTCAGGAACTCTCGCTCTATACCGGCGGCAAGTACTACCGGGCTTACACCAAGCGCGACCTGCTGGCGATCTTTCAGGACATCTGGAACAGCCTTCGCAATTACTACCTCGTCACCTACCGTCCACCACGGTTCGAGGGTCTGCATACGGCCGACGTAACCGTGCAGATTCCGGGACGCGACACGCTGATCGCACGGGGCGTGTACGACAAGACGCCGCTCAATCCGATGATCGACTCCTCGGAGTTCACCAAACGCATTCTCTTTGCGTTTGACGAGAGCATCATTGATTCATCGTCCTACCCTATTCTTGACGAGCTCGCCGATGCCTTGCAACGGTTTGACCGCGTGGTTCTCGAGATTCAGGGTCACGCTTCACGCAATGGTGTGGATGACAATCGTGCCGAGTACAATCAGAAGCTCTCGGAACGACGCGCCGAATCCGTTAAGGATGCGCTTGTGCAGCGCGGCATCGACGCCACTCGCCTGCGCCCGCGAGGGTTTGGCTACACCATGCCTGTGGTGCCCAACGATACCCCCGAAAATCAGGCGCTTAACCGACGAACGGTGTTCAGGATCCTGCGTAAGTAAGCGCTATCGCTTTGGCAACATTCTGCCCGTCCAACGCGGCGCTCACAATGCCCCCTGCATATCCGGCCCCTTCCCCACATGGATAGAGCCGTTCAACGGATGTGTGCTGATAGGTTACACGGTCGCGTGGAATTCGCACCGGCGATGACGTGCGGGATTCCACGCCCACCATTACAGCTTCATTGGTAAGGTAGCCCCGCATGGTGTTTCCGAACTCCCTGATACCCATGCGGAGTCGCTCATCGATGGAAGGGGGCAGGATGTCTGCCATATCCACCGAGACATGTCCAGGGATGTAGGATGTCTTTGGGATCGACGTCGATACTCGATGCTCGAGATAGTCAACCAGCCGTTGTGCCGGAGCCTGCTGACTGCCATTGTCGTTGGACTCGAAGGCAGCACGCTCGGTATGTGCCTGAAACTCCAGCGCTCCAAACACGCCGTCGTACCCGCACCGCTTCCAATCGTCGGGCTCCACGGCCACAACGGTTCCGGAGTTCGCAAAGGGTGAGTCCCGACGAGACATGGACATGCCGTTGACCACGATCTCACCCGGTGCCGTTGCGGCGGGGACGATGAGTCCACCCGGGCACATGCAGAACGAGAACACTCCCCGTCCATCCGCCTGACAGACCAGTGAATAGGACGAAGCCGGTAGATTCGGATCTCGCGGCGATTGGTGATAGCGGATCTCATCGATGAGTGCCTGAGGGTGCTCGATGCGCACACCAAGTGCAAAGGGCTTCGCCTCGATCTGGATCCTACGCCGAGCGCACAGGGCGAAGACATCCCGCGCACTGTGTCCGGTGGCAAGAATCACCGCATCGCCGAGGATCTCGGTGCCATCCGACGTGCGGACTCCTCGCATGACCTGCCCAGCCCCCTGTGGTGACATCACAAAGTCGGTGACGTGGGTCTCGAAGTGCACCTCGCCGCCATGACGGATAATGGTATCCCGGATGTTCTGCACCACCTGCCAAAGCTTGTTCGACCCGATATGCGGATGCGCATCCACAAGAATGTCGGCCGTGGCACCATGTTCCACCAGAAGCTGCAGCACCGTTTCGATGCTTCCACGTTTGTGTGAACGGGTATAGAGCTTACCATCCGAGTAGGTTCCTGCGCCCCCTTCACCAAAGCAGTAATTCGAATCGGGGTTCACCACCCCATCCTGCTGAATGGCGCGCAGATCCCGACGTCGGGCCCGCACATCCTTGCCTCTGTCCAGCACCACCGGCGTTATACCATGCAGAAGCAGCTCGAGAGCCGCAAAGTAGCCGGCCGGACCCGCTCCAACGATCACCACTCTGCGTTGCGGGTCAGCCATGGGCATGGAATCGAGTATTCGCTGCGAGGAAGGGGGCTCATGGCCCTCGATAACGTCGGCCACGATCCGCACGCGCGGCAATCGGGACCGCGCATCGATGGAGCGGCGAACGAGACGCACACTCGCCTCATCGGACTCTGCATATCCGGCGTGCTGCAGGGCACATAGGCGTAGCAGGATAGGATCGGCCGCCTGGGCCGGCGTTATAACCATGTCGATGCGCGTGATCACGCGTCAAAGTTACGGTCGTAAATTCACGCATGGACCTCTACGATCAGATCCACAACATCGTCAGGGCAATCCCACCCGGCAAGGTGACCACCTACGGCCACATCGCCGCGGCCATCGGTGCGCGCTCCGGGGCACGCCTGGTGGGGTGGGCATTGAATGCCGTGGCACATTCCGACAGGCTGGACATTCCCTGCCACCGTGTTGTCAATCGTCTCGGAGAGCTCTCCGGACGCATGCATTTTGAAACGCCTTTTGTGATGCGGGAGCGGCTCGAGGCCGAGGACGTGAGATTTGTTGGCGACGCGGTTGATCTTTCGCGGCATTTGTGGATTCCACCGATGCAGGGCTGACCGTATCTTTGCCGTCCTTCATTTACCCCTCGAAAGCCCCTTTATGCGAATCCTGCGAATTCTCCCTGTTGTCTTGTGCATCGGCCTGGCATTTACCGGCTGTGATAATGGCGGCAAGGAACTGTCAACGTTCAAGGACTCAACCAGCTATGCCATCGGTGCTCAGGTCGGCAAGTCGATCGTTTCGAGCAAGTTCGATGTTGACCCAGAGGTTGTTGCCCAGGCGGTTACTGACGCTATGAACAATTCCTCCCAGATGTCGGACTCGGTGATTGCACTCGCGATGAATAAGCTTCAGGAGAGCCGTCGTCTGCAACAGGCAAAGGAGGATGAATCAAAGGCCCAAGGGAATATCAAGGCCGGAAAGGCTTTCCTCGAAGCCAATAAATCCAAGCCCGGAGTCGTCACTACGGCCACCGGTCTGCAGTATATGGTCGTCAAAGAAGGTACGGGTGCCAAGCCGACTTCTGCATCTGTGGTGAAGATCCACTACACCGGAAAGCTCATCGACGGCAAGGTGTTCGACAGCAGCGTCGAGCGCGGCCAACCGGTCGAGTTTCCCGTCGGCGGTGTGATTCCGGGCTTCTCGGAAGCGCTCTCGCTTATGAGCATCGGAGCCAAGTACATGGTGTACATCCCTCAGGAGCTTGGCTACGGTATGCAGTCGGCCGGACCGATCCCGCCGGGTTCGACTCTCGTATTCGAGATCGAGCTTCTTGGAATCAAGTAACACGCAACATCATTTCCACACATTTCACAGTAGTGCACGATGAAATCATCCATCCTCTCAACCATTGCCGTGGCAGCCATCGCCCTGTGTGGCGGAGCTGTAGCATCGGCGCAATCCGGAAAACCCATGACCCCTAATGACACCACCAGCTACGCCGTCGGCATGTCGATCGGACGCTCATTCAAGGACCAAGGACTTGAAGTCGACGTCAACATGGTCGCCAACGGCATCCGCGATTTCTTTGCCGGCAACCCAAAGCTCACACAAGAGCAGTTTCAAGCGGCCCTAACAGCACTGCAGCAAAAGGCTATGGAGCGCATGCAGGCAGCCCAGGCAGCCCAGGCCGGAGAAAACGCCAAGCAGGGTGAAGCCTTCCTGGCCGAGAACAAGAAGGATCCAAACGTCAAGGTCACGGCCAGCGGTCTGCAGTACAAGGTCATCAAAGAAGGCACCGGCAAGAAGCCAACCAAGGAGAACGTCGTTAAGGTGCACTACACCGGCAAGCTCATCGATGGCAAGGTCTTCGATAGCTCCGTCGAGCGCGGCGAACCGGCAGAGTTCCCGCTTTCCGGCGTCATCGCTGGCTGGACCGAAGGCTTGCAGCTGATGTCTGTTGGCTCGAAGTACACGTTGTTCCTCCCGCCAAACATCGCCTACGGTGCTAATGGTGCCGGCCAGTCGATCGGGCCAAATGCAACTCTGGTCTTCGATGTCGAACTGATCGAGATCGTCAAGTAACACTACCCAGCAGAAAACAACTCAAGCGTCGGCACACCATGCGTGAGCCGACGCTTTTTTTGTGGCTTCCATCATCGTCATCCCCGCGAAAGCGGGGATCCATGCGTCATCCCCGCGAAAGCGGGGATCCATGCCAAAAGACGATATGCAAAGATGGATCCCGGCCTCCGCCGGGATGACGGGTGCCTCCGTAATTCAGTCATTCCGTCATTACGTAATTTCGTCATTCAGTCATTCCGCAATTCCCTCCCCCATGTCCTCCCTTCCCATCTACGGCCTTGTTGGCCTGCCCCTTGCCGCTGTGATCATGGTTGCCTATCAGGCATTCACCGGCGACGTCTCGACGTTCAATGTGATGATGTGTCTTGTTGGCGTGGTGCTGACCGAGTTCGGCATCACGTTCGCGTACCATCGCATGGTGGTGCACAAGGCCTTTGAGGCGCATCCGGTGATCAAGGCCATCACGCTGGCCTTCGGGTCGATGGCGTTCCAGGGTCCGGTGCTACATTGGGCAAGTGTTCATACCAAGCACCACGCTCACAGCGACCAGGAGGGGGACCCGCATTCACCCACGATCGGCGGGTTCATCCATGCTCACTTCGAGTGGCTTCTGGAGATGAACAGCAAAGAGCTTGATACCGTTGTTGAGAAATGGGGCGCACGCTACAAGAAAGACCCTATGCTGGTGTGGTTCACCTCGACGTTTCTGTTCTGGGCACTGCTGAGTCTCATCATTCCGGCAGTGCTCGGATACATGGTAGGGGGCTGGCACGGCGCATGGACGGGGTTTCTCTGGGGCGGCCTTGTGCGCATCTTCATCTCATCGCACGTCACCTGGAGCGTGAACTCCGTGTGCCACTTCTTCGGTACCCGCACCTACACTACAACGGACATGAGTCGGAACAATCCCATCGTTGGACTCCTTGCCCTCGGCGAAGGCTGGCACAACAACCACCATGCCTTCCCATCGTCGGCCGTTCATGGTCTGGCCTGGTGGCAGATCGACCCAACGGGCTTTATGATCCGCCTGTTTGAACGCATTGGCCTTGTGAGTAAGGTGACCCGTATTCCGGAAACGCTCATGCAGAAGCGACGTATCGACAGTCAGCACACGGCCTTGAACGTTCAGACGCTTGCCCTGACGGAAGAGGAAGAGGTTCTCGAAGAAGCGTGACACTATTCTCGGCCTCTCAGCTTTCGAAGTCGTACTTCGAAAAGACCCT
>VEQR01000031.1 GCA_018883125.1 Candidatus Kapaibacterium sp. | reverse complement strand
TCGTTACCCGCGCTTGCCGACGAAGAAGGTGCTGGGCAAAGAGGGGATAGAGGTCTTTGTCGTTCTGTGAACGTGGCGACCACACAGCCGGACCCTTAGAGGTGTTCAGCAACTTGAACTGGATTCCGCTTGCATCGGCAATGCGAGGCATAACGCCCCCTAACGCATCGATTTCGATCGCAAGATGACCCTTCGCGCTTCCTCCGATGGAGGGATTGCATGAGAGTCGTCCGATCGTTGCAGCATCCATCGAAAGGAGTCCAACACGCATCCCCATACGGGCTGCAGACGTGGATGCCTCTATTCCGGCGTGGCCACCCCCGATAACGAGGATGTCAAAGGTGTTGTTCATCGAAGGGGTGCTTTTGTTCTACGGAGCGACGGTTTCAAAAATGTTCCACGTGGAACATTTTCAAAACTACGGATTTGAAAACTGAATAATTCGAGACGTGAGTGTTCCACGTGGAACACTATTTGAGAAACTTCACCATGTGGTATTCGTCAACGTATGAGTCGCCGATCTTCATCGCATGAAGTTCGGTTCCGAAGACCTTGAAACCCAATCGTAGGTACAGCCCGTATGATGCTTCGTTGTGGGTGCTTACCGCCAACTGGACCTGTTCAACATCTAGCATGTCCTGGGCGGTCTCTAGGACCGACATAACCATGATCGTTGCTATTCCCTTGCCACGGAACTCCGGACGTACGAACAGACCCCAAACCGTGCCTTTGTGACGGGTTTTAGAGGAGTCTTCCGATGAATACCCGATCATTCCAGCAATGTTTCCATCGTCATCCACTGCACCAAGTATGTACTGGTAGGGGAAGTTCATGTACTTCTCGTATCGCTGTTCCTTTGACAGGATAGAAAGGCTCTCGAACCATTCATAGTCAGAACCGAAGAGTTCAGGCGACTGGAGTAAGGCTTCGCGCTGGATATCGAGAAAGGTTGCAAAATCATCGATTTCGAGGGGGCGAATGGTCAATTCAGGGGTCATGCCGCTATTTTCCTATGCAGAACCGCGAAAAAACAGTGTCTAAAACGTCCGGATTCCATGTCTCACCGGTAATCTCACCAAGAATGCGGATTGACAGACGAAGGTCGACCGCAAGTTCGTCGTTGCTCGCTTTTGATTCAAGACCATGGAGCACAGACGAAATGTTGTCGGCAATCACCCGTAGGAGTTTTGCCTGGCGATCGTTCACCAAAACATCTTGGACTCCTGATGTCTGGGCACGAATAGAGGTGACTATGCGCTGCCGGAGCGCTTCGATCCCTTCACCAGTCCGTGCCGAGCACCATAGATCACCATTAGAAAGACTACCTGTGTCGATGCAATCAATCTTGTTCTGGACGAGCAAAACGGGGGTCGAGGAGAGGCGGATTTCCAGATCTTCCTTCAAGGCATCAGAATGATGTAATCCTTCGGTGACGTCGTTTAACACGAGAACCATGTCAGCCTGCTTCACTACCGACTCGGTGATAGCTATACCCTCGAGCTCTATGGTGTCGTCTGTGTCCCGAATCCCTGCAGTATCGATCAGGTGGACTGCATATCCATCGATCAAGAGTGACTCCGCGAGGTAATCTCGGGTCGTGCCTGGTCTGTCACTTACGATCGCTCGATTTCGGAGCAGAAGAGCATTGAAAAGCGAACTTTTGCCTGCATTGGGGTAACCGACAACGGCTACGTGAAAGCCAGACCGAAGTACACTTGCTCCATGAGCCGAACCAGCCGTTAGCAAAACTTCATGCAGTATCGCATGAAGCTGTTCGCGCAACTGATGCCGAGGGACGAACTCAACATCCTCCTCCGAGAAATCGAGCTCTAGCTCCAGCAGTCCGAGGACCTCCAGCAACCCAGTCCGAAAAGACTCAAGGCGTTTGGTAAAGCCCCCTGCCAACTGTCGAGCGGCGGTTTGGGCACCTCGTTCGGAAGCAGCATGGATGATGTCCGCAACGGCCTCTACCTGGACAAGGTCGAGTTTGCGATTGAGGAATGCCCGTCGTGTGAATTCACCTGGGTCCGCTAACCGGGCTCCGGAGTTGAGCAGACAATCGATGATTTTATCCGAGATGAATACCCCGCCGTGACATCCGATCTCGACAACATCTTCTCCGGTGTAGGAGCGTGGTGATCGATACACCATGAGCGTTACGGAGTCGATACGTTCGTCGCCAACACCCCACCATCCAAACGTTATCGAATGGTCGGCGGCGGAAGATGCCGAGGCGGAACCATGGAAGTTGAGGTCGCAGAGTTCAAATGCCCGTGGACCGCTGACGCGCACAACTGCAAGACCCGCAACACCCGGAGGGGTAGCAAGTGCACAGATAGTATCGGTCTTCACGTCATGCATCACCAGACGCACAAAATAGCAGACACGAAACCAAAATGGCGGTATTCTTGTAAAGTGCAGTCCACAATCATCCACCAATATAAAAAGATTTACAACACCAACATGTCATTTTCTCACCGTATACATGTTGATGTTGTGGAGTCAACTAACGATGTTGCGAGAGAACTTCTCAAGGATTTCTCCTCGGTCGTTATAACCGCACATCATCAAACAAAAGGGAGGGGGCGTAGCGGTCGCGTATGGGAGGATGAATTCGGTAAAAGCGTCCTGATATCGTTCGGCATTCGGCACCAGCGTTCACGCACATCAGAAGATCTGGCCGCAGACATGGCCCGTGGAACACTGGCCGTGCTCAATGTGATCGGCGATTTTCTACCACATGGGACATACCGGTGCAAGTATCCCAATGACGTACACGTACGCGAGGGAGACACGTGGTGCAAGCTTGCTGGGACACTTGTCGAACATGAATTCGTTGGATCTCAGTGCACCTCCACTGTGATAGGTATCGGCGTTAACATCTTGCAGCAAACCTTCCCCGATACTATCACTCAGTCTTGTACGTCAATGCTGCGGTTAGGTATTGCACTGCAACCCAATGCGGTTGTCGATTCCCTTATCTCCAGCATGCAACAGCTTAACGCCATGCCCGCTGCGACCATTTTCCGCATCTGGTCATCGGCTATCGGAATTGGCCGAACCCGAGTATCACTCGTCGATGAAGGGGGCGAGTGGCTCGCCGCAGGTTTGGAATCGGACGGACGGATGAGAATCATCAACACATTCGACGAAACAACAAGGATCATCAACGATGGCGACCGTATTCGATACATCGATTGAGCTGAACAACGTCACCTACGGCATTGCTGCCATCGACGTTGGTAACAGCCGCGTTAAGATCCATCACGATGATGTGCATCTTTCCTTTCCTTACGACAAGGAGTGGAAGAAGAACGTTCAAATCCACTTCCGAGATAACGTCAACAAACGATATCTCATCGGACTTTCGAGTGTGAACCACAAGCAGACCACGGCAATCGTCAAGGTTCTTCAGCGAATACTCGGACACCACGTCCTGAACGTTCACACGTTGCTGATGCGCAACGTGGGCGAGCTCTCACTTGAGCGCATTGAGAACGCAGGCATTGATAGAATGCTTGGAACGATCGGTGCATTGGGATATGCCAAGCCCCCTCTCATCACCGTCGACTGTGGAACAGCCGTGACGGTGAATGCGGTGTCCACCGATAGACACTTTCTCGGTGGTGTGATCTTTGCCGGATTTTCAACTCAATTGTTTGGACTTTCCAAACAGACAGCGGCGATTCCTGAAATGACCTACACCCCACCGACTGAAACCATCGGCATCAACACAGCACAATGTCTGATGTCTGGTATTACCTTCTCGATCGTAGGGGGCGTACATCGCGCAATTGAGTCCTTCACGAAAACACTCGGAGATACGCCAGTACCAATTGTTGTCACCGGCGGTGAATCCCAACCTGTTGTAGACGGACTCACCAACATGGGGATGAATGTGGTCCACCAACCACATATCGTTACCGAGGGAATTCTCACATTGCTGTCAAAGGCTACGCGCGAAAACCTTCAGGATTCAATCATCGGAAAACTTCCGAACTGACACCATGGGAAAACAACCTGCGATTGCCCTACATGGCGGGGCCGGAGATCTGGCCAGATATACCGGAACAGGTCGCTTGCCCGAGGCAGAAACGCTTATGGGAGACTTGGTCGACCGTATGCATGTGCGGCTGATGTCCGGAGATTCAGCACTCGATGTTGCGATAGCAGCCGTTGAGGTAATGGAAGACTGCGGATTGTTTCACGCCGGACGTGGATCGTCGCCAACAACGAATGGACGCGTTGAAATGGACGCTTCCATCATGCACGGACGGGACCGCCGGGCAGGTGCACTTGCTGTGGCACACACCCTGAAGAACCCGATCCGGGTTGCTGCTCACATCATGGGCTCATCCGTGGTTATGCTTGCCGGTGAAGAGGCAGACGCGCTCGCACAGGACGCCGGATGCGAAGTGATCGGACCAGACTACTTTCTTCCGTGCGATGACGTTGGTGCCTGGCTTCCGTCATCGGGTACCGTCGGCGCTGTGGTTTTAGATTCTCATGGCGACATCGTAGCCGCCACATCTACAGGTGGAACGCTGCGAAAACGCGCTGGACGGATTGGCGACACACCGGTGATCGGCTCCGGGACGTACGCCGACAACGCGGTTGGCGCCGTATCCTGCACCGGAGTCGGTGAGTACTTCCTCCGTACCAGTGCCGCATCACGTATCATTTCCCGCATGCAGTATCTGAACGAAGAGCCCCTTGCCGCATCAATGACCATTCTGTCTGAGATCGAAGCCCTTGGTGGCTTCGGTGGGATGATCGTGCTAGACCGATATGGTCGCCTAGCTATGCCCTACAACACAACGGGTATGTACCGCGCATCGATTGATGCTGACGGAAATCGAATTGTGGGTAGCATTTAACCGGATTGATTGCCCAGTTGCAGAAGTACCGAATTACAGAAGTACCGAATTACAGAAGTACCCAATTACAGAAGTACCCAATTACAGAAGTACTGAATTACAGAAGTACCGAATTACAGAAGTACCGAATTACAGAAGTACTTCCGTAATTCAGTTCTTTGGTAATTCTAGAAAGCGTGCCCTATCCCAATACTCAGCTGCCAATTTGAGGTCATCATAACCCCAACGCGGTCGGTGATCCAGCGTCCCGTGGAGCGGGTTGGGTCATACACGCTTGTGGCATAGTCAACACGGAAGGGGCCAACGGGTGTTTCGAATCGATACCCAACACCAACGGCAACTACGCTTCCGTAGAGCAGATCATTCGGTGTGACGCTCCCGTAGAGGTCGGTTGTGAAGCGGTTAAAGGAGTTGCCGATGTCCGTAAAGAACGTCACGCCGGTACGCTCTATGATCGATGCCCAGAGGTCATCTACACCACGCGGACGCGGGAAGGTGTATCGGAGTTCGAAACCAAGCTCAATGAGCGATCCAGAACCGATGACGTTTGAGAGGACAATGGACTCATCGGCATCAACGTTGCGGATAGTACCCGAATTCGGATCGTGCAGGCGACGTGAGGGAAACGAACGGATGCTGGCGGGACCTCCGGCGAAGAACTGTCGATCCAGCGGAACGTAGGTGTTGTTTCGCAACGAGTCACCGCGTGTAAAGTCAAGTAGCTGAATGTGGCCAACCTTCACCTTCGTTGCAGCCACCAATCGATTACCGGCCGGCACAGCCGTTGAAAAGAAGGCCTGACCCCGGATATAGCGTCCGGCACCCCAGCCCCATTCAAACGAAAGGCTCGACAACGTTCCACGTGTAGGGTTTATCTGGCTGTTGCGGTGATCTCCGCGAAGTGTGAATCCAGCCGTGAGACCCGTAAAAAAGGTGTTGGACGATTTCAGGTAGTTATTCAGCACGAGAAACTGGTTGTACGTGCTGCGCACAAACGCAGTGTCCTCTGATGTCTGAGCCTCGTTGAAGGCCGAATTGATCGCAAAGTCAAAGTTGATAGGAATCTGTCTGTCGATGCCGACGCTCAAATCGATAGCATTGAAGAACGTGTGGGAGTAGAACGCGATTGGTGCTTGGGCGCGGACACCAGAAGCCTCAAGACGAAACGGCGTGATCAACTGACGGTTGGAGTAGTACATCGACGTGGTCAAACCAACACGCTGGGAGAACAACCGTCCGAGATTGGGCCAACCGACCACCACCGTACCGATGAACTCCCGCTCCAACTGCTGACCCTGTGCGAAACGTGAAACGTCCTGAAGGATGTAGTTCAGAGACAGGGAAGTAACCTGCGCTCCTCCGAAGGAGTTTCGGTACTGCGCGGACGCATCAATACCAAAATTTAGGAAGTTGTCGATCGCTGTTTGGTAAGGTCCAAAGTTGAAACCAACATCGTAAGGCTTGGAGTTGCGCGTAAAAATCCGCATCCGTACCGCGCTATCACTTCCCTTGTAGAGGGAATCGTGTGCAATGGTGTCGATAAGAACAACCTCGAACGTACCAAGCCTCATCAGATTCGCGCGTGATTGTTCGATCAGCTCCCGATTGTACCATTCTCCAGCCTCGAAGTCCAACTGACGAACCCTTGTAGAGAGATTCACCGACGGATAGCCGCCATCATATTCCACAAACTCAATGCTATCAACGCGAACACGTCGGCCCGGCTTCACAACAACGATCACGGTATCGTGCGTACCGTCAACGCCAATCCCCACAACCGGACGCTCAAACGATGCCTTGTAGTATCCGTTGTTCTGTAACGTGGAAACAAGACGCTTGACATCTTCATCAACAAATGCTTCTGAAAAGGGGCTTCCCTGACGGATTTTCAGACTCCGGTAGGCTTGTTCACGAACATTCTCCTCAACCTTCTCCAAGCCCCGTATCACAAAGGTGTCAATGGTAGCGCGCTTTCCCTCGTTGATCAGAAAGCGTAGGGTAAAGAGCTTCGTTGAAGGATTGTAGCCGTATCCGAAGTTGACAACCGCATTGTGGTATCCGCTTTGGACCAGGTAGGTATGAAGTGTGGCGCTATCGTCGCGAGCCACCGCGAGTTCGAAAAAGACACGCTCTTCATCATAGCTGCGACGAATCGAGGAGAACCTACGCAGGATGGTCTGTGGCGAGGCAGGATTGCGCTTGAGAGCCTGCTCGAAGAACACGGTCAGCTTGCGTCCGAGGGAATAGTCGCTTTGCCGCGAAGAGATGATTGCGCGCAGGTCTTCCGGCGCCGTCTGATCACATCCGGTTATCTCCACCGACCGCAGTTCGGTGAGCTGCAGAACGCGCGAACGCTCCCCGGCAAGCTCAAGACTGTCGCGATAGGTGTCCTGCGCAGAGACACCAAGTGACGTCGACACGCAGATCCCCAGAATCACGAGGAACCTCAGGAGCTCTTCCTGGTATTGACGTCTGATGTTCACAAGGTGCAAGTTACCGCCCGAAAAACCAGTTTGATACAACAACGCCCTGCGTGCAGAAAGCAGACAGGGCGCGTGGAATGTGCAATGGAGGGCCGGGGTCTTACGACTCGTATCCTTCGTCGTCTTCACTGAAGAACATATCGTCAGACCCTTCCTCGTATTCCGGCCAAAGATCTTCGATGCCTTCGTATGTGAGCTCTTCCGAGTCGTCGAGTTCTGTGAGGTTTTCGATCACCTGCAACGGAGCACCTGTTCGATTACAGTAATCGATCAGTTCTTCCTTCGTGGCAGGCCATGGTGCATCCTCGAGATACGTGGCAAGTTCAGGCGTCCAAAACATCTGTCAATCCTTGATACAACAGTGAGGATATGGTGAGCGGCGCGAATATACACGCACCTAACAACTGTCGCAAAAGAACCCTTTACGTCAGGAGTTGTTACGTAGTTATGAATCACCCTGAAGGAACAGAGCTTCAGCCACGATCATATCCGTTGGAGAGGTGACCTTGATATTGCGTTCTTCGCCCTCAACCACGTGTACCGTTATTCCGGCACGCTCACAAAGAGACGAGCAATCGGTTACCTGATCTCCGGCGGACAAGGCCTCAGAATATATGCGCCGAAGAATATCAGCCCGAAATCCCTGCGGTGTCTGGGCTCTTCGCACAACTGAGCGATCGATTGTTTCGATGATAACACCGTCGGAGCCGATCCGTTTCAGGGTGTCGACGACCGGAATCGTTGGGACGACTGCGCCGTGGACCGATGCTTCAGCAGCTACGCGATCAAAGAGGGATGTGCTGGCAAGCGGTCGAACGGCATCGTGAACAAGAATAACATCTGCTGCATCTAAGGCGGGATGGACAAGCCCCTTGGCAACAGACTCATACCGTTCGGCTCCTCCTTCGGTGAGGACAAGACGTGGATCGGCGATACCATGGATTTCAACAAGTCCGGCAAGATGTGCAAACTCGGTCTTCTGGGCGGCAACGACCACGGCGCACACGGACTTAGCTGCAAGAGCGGTCCTGAGCGCTCGCACAATGATCGGCTCACCGGCCAGATCCAGATACTGCTTTAGCGTAGCACCACCGAATCGTGTGCCTCGTCCACCGGCAGGAATCACGATACCAACCTGGTAGGGGGCGCTCATCGAACCTTGAACGAGGCCATGGTGATTATGGCGAGAAGGATCGCAATGATGTAGAAGCGGGTGACGATCTTCGATTCGTGCCAGCCACTCTTTTCGAAGTGGTGATGCAAGGGGGCGATCTTAAAGATCCGGCGTCCTTCACCATACTTCTTCTTTGTGTACTTGAACCACGATACCTGCAGGATCACGGACACGGTTTCGGCAAAGAACACGCCGCCGACGATAGGAAGAAGAAACTCCTTCTTGATCAGCACGCACAACACACCGATAGCGCCCCCGAGAGCAAGCGATCCGGTGTCGCCCATGAACACCTGAGCGGGGTAGGCGTTGTACCAGAGAAATCCGAGTGAAGCTCCAACCATAGCGGCGCAAAAGATGGTCAGCTCTTCGGTACCACGCAGATGGGCAATGTTGAGATAGTCGGCAAAAAACGCATTACCGCTGAAGTAGGCGATCACAGCAAGCGTCAGCGCGCTAATACCCACCGTTCCGATACAGAGACCATCAAGACCATCGGTGAGGTTTACGGCATTTGATGTGGCGGTGATGATGAAGATGACAAGTGGAATGTAGAACAACCCAAAGTCGAAATGCGCCATCTTCTGGAAGGGGATCGTTGTGAGTGTGTTGGTGGTGGAGGTTAGACCAAACCATTCCGGGAAGAAGTACAGACACCCGCCAACAAAGAACCCAACACCAACCTGACCCACGATCTTGTACCGTCCGATGAGCCCCTTGGGATACTTTTTGACCACTTTCAGATAGTCGTCAAGAAACCCCACGCCACCGAGTGCTGCCGTTGCCACCACAGCTAACACCACGTACATGTTTAGAACGTTGGCCCACAACAGCGTTGGTAGCAGAACCGCAGCCAGCACGATGAGACCACCCATCGTTGGTGTGCCCGCCTTGTTCACATGCAGACCAACCTGCTGCAACTCCTGCTTGGCCTGCTCGCCCACCTGACGTCGCTTGAGCAGCGCGATGATGCGTGGGCCTACGATGAACGAGATCAGCAGGGCAAAGATGGCGGCTGACGCCGCACGAAATGTTACGTAGCTGAATAGGTTGATCCCCGGTACGTCGGTGATCGACCGTATCCACAACGCCAGTTGATAAAGCATGGTGTTATTCCCCGTTCCCCTCGGACAGCAAATCTATCACCTGTTCCATCGCCATGCCTCGCGATCCCTTCACGAGTATGGCCGCCCCTTCGGTGGACACCTCCCGAATGAGATCCCGACACCCATGCAGTGTTTCGGCGTGGAGTGCATGAGGAAGGTTTAGGCGCTCCGACGCACGACGAAACTCCTCGCCCATCGTCACCACCACATCCGCCATCTGGTGTGCTTCGCTTAGAATGTGCATGTGCTCTTCTTCGGCAGCATCACCTAACTCGCGCATATCGCCAAGGACCGCAATGTGTTTGGTGGCAGGAAACTTGTGCAGAGTGCGAAGTGCTATCACCATCGATGCAGGGTTCGCATTATAGCTGTCATTGAGGATAGTCAGCGACCCCATTCTCTGCACGATCATGCGTCCGTACCCTGCCGTGGCAGGGGGCTCATACGACGCCAGAGCATGTTGCACGTGGGCAGCAGGTACATGCAGTGCCCACGCAACGGCAAGGGCACACGTGGCATTGTAGGCAGAGGCAAGACCGCTTGTCTTCATCTGGGCCCGCAGGGTGAATGACCCATGCACAAGGCTCACAGCCGGCCGCACCTCATCGTCGAACGCAACGGTCGGATGAATATCGGCCCCAGTTTCCACGCCAAAGGAGATGCACCGGGTAAACGTCGGTGCGTATTTCACGAGTCGCTCATCATCGGCATTGACAAAAGCCAGTCCGTGATGATCGCGCAGGTAGTCGAACAGGGCCGTCTCTTCCTTCTCCACACCGTCAAGGTCGATCAGTTTCTCAAGGTGTTCCTTGCCGATGTTGGTGATCAGGCCGTGGGTTGGCTGCACCATAGCCGCAAGAGTTTCGATTTCGCCGGGCTCGTTGGTTCCGATCTCGATCACCGCCGCCTCGTGGTCATCGGTAAGCTGCAAAAGCGTAAGTGGGGTACCGATCTGGTTGTTGTAGTTGGCCGCGGTCTTCAACACGTGTAACGTTGACGAGAGCACGTGGGCCACCAGGTCTTTTGTTGATGTCTTGCCCGCTGCTCCGGCGATAGCAACCACAGGAATCGAGAATCGACGTCGGTGAAACCAACCGAATGTGCCCAGAGCATGCAGCGTTGAACCACAGGTAATCGATGCCACGGAAGGGGGCACGCGGGACGCGTCCTCCGTCAGGATAAGGCAAGCCCCTTTCTTAATGGCCTCCGGAATATTGTCGTGACCATCGAACCGTTCACCACGAAGTGCAACGAAGGCATTGCCGGGAACAAGTGTGCGAGAGTCGGTGCTGATGCCACGTACCAGAAGGTCGGAGGGAAGCGTTTGCGCCGCCGGACCGAACATGGAAAGGAGGTCGGCATGGGAGAACGGTGCCGTATTGATCATGTGCAGGGGGTGTTGCGGTGAAAGTCGTGCAAAACTACTCACCCTTGCGCTCGGCCACGCGCAGGCGTGCACTGCGAGAGCGGGGATTGGTGCGCTGCTCGTCGGCTGAGGCTTCCACGGATTTCTTCGTGATGATGGCAAGCATCTCCGGGTTGGCTCGGAATACGTTCTTCACAATGCGGTCTTCGCCGCTGTGATAACTCATCACCACAATTCTGCCTCTCGGGGCCAAAAGAGGAATGATCTCCGTCAGAGTCCGTTCAAGTCGACCCAGTTCATCATTCACTGCGATTCGCAGCGCCTGAAACAGGCGAGCAAGCGTCTTCGCCTGATGATGTGGAGGAATGTGCTGCACCACAAGGTCTCGCAGGTCGATCGTTGATCGAAATGGTGCTAGAGCCCGGCGCTGCACAACCGCCTTTGCCAGCCGGCGCGACTGGGGTTCATCCCCATAGGTGAAGAAGATGGTGGATAACGCCTCTTCCGACCGTGTGTTCAGAATGTCAGCCGCTGTTTCGCCTTCGGCCATGAACCGCATGTCAAGGGGCGCCTGCAGGCGAAAGCTGAAGCCCCGTTCATGATGATCGAACTGATATGATGACACGCCAAGATCGAGCAGCACGCCGTTGACCGTTCCACGTGGAAGGTGTTCGGACATCGTCGAGAAGTTGTCGTGAATAAGACGCAGGCGCGACTCCTTGCCTTTTCCAAGCTCGTCTGCAAACCGGTGCTGACAATGCGCGATCGCTACGTCATCCGCATCGAAAGAGGTCAGACGTCCACCCGGGCCAAGCCGCTGAAGTATGGCGGACGTGTGACCGCCCCCTCCAAGGGTGGCATCCACATAGGTGCCGTCCGGGTTGATGTGCAATGCCTCCAGACATTCCTGGAGCATAACGGGGATATGATAGACGTCCGCCTCGACACGTGCCATACGGGGAAATTGCCAATAATTTACTGCACCATCACAGAGCCACGTTCACATACATGAATGATGCATGGGCGATGTGCGTACTTTTGGAGGTACTGATTTGTAACTACTGACAACGTTTGCATGAAGCGAAGCTCTGCACAGCTCCTGCTCCTTGGGACGCTCATCGTTGCTGAATCGATCACCATGGCTCGGCCGATCGACAGCACACGCATCAAGGGAGCGGCCCTCTTTCACGACTACTGTCTCCGATGTCACGGAGAAAGTGGAACTGGGTCGGTGAAGATCTCAACTAACTCAGTCTGGGTGCAGGACCCCTCAGCTCTGGTGCGAATCATAGCCTTTGGCGCTCGTGGTCCGTCGAACAACGGTATGGGGTACCACCGGGCGATGCCGCCGGCCCCCTACAATGATGAACAGATAGCCTTGGTTGCTATGTATGCGATGCAGCAGATCGGTAAACGGGATGTTACCATAACGGCTGATGGTGTGCGTCAGATCCGACGTCAGCATCTTGATAGTGTGCGTCGAAAGCTGGACCGGAAGCGTTAATCGACGTCGCGGATTAGTACACTGAGGGAGTCAACGGCAAGGGGCTCCACAGCCAGAAATCCTTCCGCATAGGTGGTTCCAATGCGTCCGCCATAGTACCGTGCGCGGGCTTCGATCTCCTCCAAAAATCCTGGACGCGAGATGAATGTTTGTGGTTCATCGGACTCGTAAGCGGTTGGCACATGAAACTGCGATGCAAAGGCGCGGATCGACTCCATCTTGGCATCGAATACCTCGGTCACATCCACGTAGATATCCGGCAGACGGGGGAAATCCCACTGCTGCTGATAACAGAGCATTCTCTGCGGACGCCACGGCTGCTGATGGGCGCCATCTCTTGACGTTTCAATGCGGGCAAGTCCAGCCAGAAACGCCGCTCTGCGCGAAAGTGCATGAACCGCCTCGTGGTCGGGATGACGTTCAATGGGGGATGGTATCAGTAGCAGTGACGGACGCCAGTGTCGGATGGCGCCAACGATGCGCATTGCATACTCTAGGGTACTCTCGAGCGCCCCATCGGGCATGCCGAGGTTCTCTTTGTCCACAACCCCAAGAATGTGCGCAGCCGCTTCAGCTTCGATGGCGCGCAGCTGGGGCGTACCGCGTGTGGAGAGTTCGGCGCGCGTACATTCAACAAAGACAACGCGATGACCGTCGTTAGTAAGCTTCTTTACCGTTCCGGCACAGGCCAGCTCCACATCATCCGGATGTGCACAGACCACCATTACCGTGTGCTTCATCGTGTATCCCCTGCGAGATCGATCTTCTCTACCCGCCGCTGATGACGTCCGCCCTCGAATGGCGTTTCCAGAAATGTTGTCACAATTGCACGTGCTTCATCGATCGTGACCAGGCGCTGTCCAACGGCTACGATGTTGGCATCGTTGTGCTGTCGGGCCAGCATGGCCATCGTTGTGCTTGTGCAGTTTGCCGCACGAATACCGGGAAGCTTGTTCGCAGCGATCGAGATGCCGATGCCGCTCCCGCAGACCAATACGCCGAAGGTTGCCTGACCCGTTCGAACGAGGTCGGCAGCGGCCTTGCCATAATCGGGATAGTCCACAGAATCCTCAGACGTTGTCCCAACGTCAAGTACCGTGTGTCCGTTCTCCGTGAGCATGGTCTTTAGGGCTTCTTTATATGCGAAGCCTGCGTGATCCGATCCAATCGATATCGTCATGAGCGTTCTCCTGTACTGCCAAATCCGCCGGCTGCGCGAGTCGTTTCATCAAGACTCTCGACAACGGTCCACGAAATGTGTTCATGTTTTGCCACCACCAGCTGTGCAACCCGCAAGCCACGTTCAATCACAAAGTCCGTATCCGAAAAGTTCGCCAGGATCACCTTGATCTCTCCCCGGTAATCACTATCGATCGTCCCCGGCGAGTTCAGGGCAAACACCCCGTTCTTCGCCGCCAGACCGCTCCGCGAGCGCACCTGGATCTCGTACCCATGGGGAATTGCTACACAAAGCCCCGTTGGCACAAGGACTACCTTTCCTGCGGCAAGGGTAAGGGGCTCATCAACCGCCGCATGGATATCCATGCCAGCCGATCCATCGGTGGCATAGAAGGGAAGGGGCAGGTCGGCAGCGTGCGGAAGAACCGTCATTGGAATGTTCATAGGTGTTCACTTTCTGCCAAAATCCGCGGGGTTCTCGCCCCATTGCGAGGTTTCCCATTTCAGGACCGGGTTGGCGTATGTGTTGTTGGTAAGCCACTTCTCCGCCCGATCGATGAGATCAAACACCGGCGCGTTGACAGAGGTTCGCTGAACCGTGGACTTGATCTTTCGGTTACGTACCCACGAGAGAGCAGTTCGCGAGTCGGTGTAAATAGGCAGCACCCATCCATGCTGCTGACAAAGTGCCAGAGCATGGACGATTGCCAGAAACTCACCGTGATTGTTAGACGAACCTTGGTATGGACCCATCCGAAAGAGCTCACGCTGCGTTTCGGTGTCAACCCCGCGATACTCCATCACCCCGGTCGTCATATCGCACGCAGCATCCACCGAGATACTCGGAAGCTTGGCCGCATGTGCTTTCACAACCACCTTTTTCGCAGCCGTTCGAGGCGTCGTGGCGGGTGGTCCGCCAGAAAATGCTGCCTCTGCTTCTTCGCGCGACTCATACGACTTGTACCGCGCCCCCGGAAACCCGTGAATCTGCTTCTCGGCAACGGTCCACGTAGTATACACTCCCGGCATGTGGCCTGTCCACACAACATACCACTTGGGCTTTTTTGCAGATGACATTGTGCAAAGGTACGCGTCACGTTTTACCCGACATCTCGCACATAGACTCTTGAAGGGGGCTGAACACGATTGTTCAGTTAAACACCATCTACAAGAGGATGACCTATGTACGCAGCTACACACTCGGCGTCGGTGTTTGGAATAGGCGCACTAGCCGTAGAGATCGAGGTGACGGTGGAGACGGGGCTGCCGGCGTTCAGTATTGTTGGACTGCCGGACAGTTCTGTGCGGGAATCGCGAGAGCGCGTGGTGGCGGCCCTGCACAGCTCGGGGTATATGTGGGACCCGCGACGTATCACCGTGAACCTTGCGCCGGCAGATGTTCGGAAAGAGGGAAGCGCCTTCGATCTACCGATCGCCATCGGTATTCTGCAGGCAATGGACCTTATGGCGCCGATCGATCTGACGGACTGTGTACTGCTGGGAGAACTGGCCTTCGATGGTCAGATACGTCCTTCGCGTGGGATACTGCCTGTGGCTATGATGGCCAAACGTAAGGGCATCAAACGCATCATTGTTCCGGCGGCCAATGCCGATGAAGGGGCTGTAGTTGATGCCGTGGAAGTGTATGGGGTTAGCACTCTCCGTGAAGCCGTCATGCACTTGCTGGGGTCGGCCCCTTTAGAGCCGCATCACCTTGATATCACGGAAGTGTTCCGCGCAGAATCCGCCCGACACAACATCGATATGTCCGATGTGAAAGGACAGCTTGCTGTGAAACGCGCAATGGAGATCGCCGCTGCGGGTGGACACAACATGATCATGATCGGTCCGCCGGGTGCCGGCAAAACCATGCTCGCAAAACGTCTCGCCACCATCCTGCCGCCTCTGAGCCTCACAGAGGCGCTGGAGACCACCACCATCCACTCCGTCGCCGGCCTTCTTCCCCCCGGACAGCCCCTGGTGACACAGCGCCCCTTCCGTGCGCCGCATCACACGATCAGTGATGCCGCACTCGTCGGAGGGGGCGTTGGGGTGGTGCGCCCGGGCGAGGTTACCCTCGCACATCATGGCGTTCTGTTTCTCGACGAGGTACCGGAGTTCCAGCGGAATGTTCTTGAGGTGCTACGTCAGCCCCTTGAGGAAAGACGGATTCGAATATCCCGGACGCGCATGACGGTGGACTATCCGGCGAATGTAATGCTGGTGTGCTCGATGAATCCGTGTCCGTGCGGACACTACGGCAGTGTGCGACGTCAGTGCACGTGTTCGATGCAGGATGTGCAGCGGTATATGGCCAAGATCTCCGGACCGTTGCTTGACCGGATCGATCTGCACGTGGATGTGCCGGCAGTACACGTGGAAGATCTTGCCTCGGCAGAGCAGGGCGAACCCTCGAAGGCCATCCGCGTGCGCGTGGATGCTGCCCGGCAACGTCAGGACCGCCGCTTTGCCGGACGTCCACACCTGTTCAAGAATGCTGATATGTCCAGCAAAGAGGTCGAAACACTTTGCCCCCTTGATGATGAATCCGCAACCATGCTGCGATCGGCCATGAACACCCTGCGTCTGTCAGCCCGGGCATATACTCGCATCATCAAGGTTGCCCGAACGATTGCCGACCTGGCCGACGCCGATACAATTGTTGCCGACCACGTAAAGGAAGCGATACAGTATCGCAGCCTCGACCGGGCAGGATGGGGCGGGTGAGACAAGAGACAAGAGACAGATCGTCTTTAATAGCCCCGGGCCTTGGCCCGGGGAACGAGAGACGAGAGACAGATCGTCCATAATAGCCCCGGGCCTTGGCCCGGGGAACAAGAGACGAGAGACAGATCGTCCATAATAGCCCCGGGCCTTGGCCCGGGGAACGAGAGACGAGAGACAGATCGTCTTTAATAGCCCCGGGCCTTGGCCCGGGGAACGAGAGACGAGAGACAGATCGTCCATAATAGCCCCGGGCCTTGGCCCGGGGAACGAGAGACGAGAGACAGATCGTCCATAATAGCCCCGGGCCTTGGCCCGGGGAACGAGAGACAAGAGACAGATCGTCCTTAATAGCCCCGGGCCTTGGCCCGGGGAACACGCGCCCGGGGAACACGCGCCCGGGGAACACGCCCGGATGACATGCGACCTTGACATTTGTCGGTAAATTTGGCCCCATGATCACGATCGTTGGCGCTGGCAGCACAACAGGTGCTGCATTGATACCTATGCTACTGGAGGAGACGGATGAGGACCTCCAGCTTCTCTCGTCACGCGAGCTTGCCTACAACGATCAGCGCATCACGTGTCCGGTGATCAATGTGCGAGACAAGAACCTGCTGAAGCAGACGATCATGTCCGCCATGCCACATACGGTGATCAACCTGGCTGCGATGACGAACGTGGACAAGTGTGAAAGTGACCGGCAGACGGCGTGGGACATGAACGTGACGTTGGTGGAGAACCTGGCACGTATCACGCGGATCATCGACGCAAAGCTGGTGCACGTGTCAACAGACTATGTGTTCGATGGAACAAAGGGACCCTACACCGAAAGCTCCGTGCCGAACCCAATCAGTTACTACGGCAAGTCGAAGCTGGCCGGGGAGAACGTCTGCCTAGCCGGCAATACGAATTCGATCATCATCCGCACGAATATCATCTACGGTCCGCCGCGGGAACGTCCGGATTTTGTCCGCTGGGTGCTGGATGCACTCGAATCGCGCACGCCGATCCGTGTTGTGGACGACCAGATCGGCAACCCAACCTATGTGGATGATCTTGCCGAGGCCATCATGCGTTTGGGCTTGAGTAAGCGAACGGGGCTCTACCATGTTGGCGGTTCTGACTTCCTCTCGCGCTATGACTTTGCCCTGCGCATCGCGGAGTTCTTCAAGCTGGATCCTTCGATCATCTCGCGTGTAACCACCGCCGAGCTTGCTCAGCCGGCGAAACGACCGCTGAAGCTGGGATTGATCTCGCTCAAAGCGGAAACAGACCTGCGCATGCGCATGCGGGGTATCGACAGCGGACTCTCGTCCATTCGGCAGTACCTGGTGCGCAACCGGCTGGACCAGTAACACTGCGTCCGCATCAGCATTCCCATGCGTAATTTCTGATGATGCGTCGCCCCTTTCTCACCATACTCGCCATATTCTTTAGTGCGATAACTTCTTGGTCGCAGTCGGATCTGGCTCCGTTGAAGGTCACAACGAACATTGCTCCGGTACCCGGGTACCTTCTTCTTGCCCCAAACTGCCGCATATCACCACGTCCGTTCGGTTCCTACTTGGGTGCCTACAATGTGAATGGTGGCGTGATTCGAACCGGCAAGACCACGAACTATCCGTTTGAATTCAAGGTCTTTCCGGACGGACGCTTAGGGTACTCGGAGTTGGTGGTGTTCTCAGGCGCATCGGTTCCGGCGGGCGTTTACATTGTTGACACGCTCTTTGCTGAACAGGAGCGCCTTGATCAGAAGCGATCTGGGTATCTGACAACCCAGCACGATGTGCAGATGCTGCCGAACGGGCATCGCGTGATCCTGGGCGCAGAGGATGTTACCGTTGACATGAGCAAAGTCGTCCCGGGTGGACACCCTGCAGCGAATGTTGTGCAGGCCGTTATTCAAGAGCTCGATGCCGAGGGCAACGTCGTGTCTCAGTGGCGCGCCTTGGATCATCTTCCGATCACGGATTCCTACGAAGACCTTACAGCACCGGCCATCCGGTACTGTCACAACAATTCGCTCTGGATCGATGATGACGGCAACTGGATTGTCTCCATGCGCCACATGTCGCAGGTGATCAAGGTGAACCGTCGCACCGGCGAAGTGATGTGGATCTTTGGCGGCAAGAGCAATCAGTTTACGATTACCGGAGATCAAGCGGAGAATGCACCAACATTCTTCAGCTATCAGCACGATGCACGCCGTTTACCGAACGGCAACATTTCTCTCTTTGACAATGGAACGCAACACACCCCACAGTATTCGCGAGGCGTGGAGTATAAACTCGATGAGGTGAACAAGACCGCTCGCATGGTGTGGGAGTACCGTCCAAAGCCCGACATTTACGTGAGTATTCAAGGGGGCCTACAGACCCTCGAGAATGGACACCGACTTCTGGGATGGGGCAGTGCAGCGACGAATGGTTCTCCGGGGGTGACCGAAGTCGATTCGCTCGGCAACGTTGTCTTCGAGGCCTACTATCCGAAGCAGATGTATGTGTACCGTGCCACCAAGGTTCCGATGTGGCCCACCGGACGTTCGAGTGCAACGGCGGTTGCACGTGATGTGCTCACCGGCGAAACGTACCGCTACTACCGCACCACGCAGTTCGTAGGCCTACGCGTGCAGTTCACCACGTTGGAGTCGTTCTTCTACAACACAACAACAGCCCGACGTTTTCAGTGGTCACCCAAGAATCCTCTCTGGGAAGGGGAAGCCCCCTTGCTTAAGCAAGCTCGGGTAGATATGGTCGTTGAAGGTATCAAGGACCATCGCATGACGATGAGGTTTCACGTTGACACGCTCATGCTGGGTGGCGATGCCGAAAAGTGCATGGTGTATTACCGTCCACAGATCGACAGTGGACGCTTTGTGATGGTGCCGACGCGTTTCGATGCATCGGCGAGAGAGCTGGTGATTGAGAACGCTCAGGCCGGTGAGTTTGCCTTTGGCGTTCCCGCTCCCAACCCAGGCGCTCCGCGCGCACCGCGTCTGCAGGATCCCGTGCAGGATAAGCGCATTCTTGCCGACACATCGTATGCCCTTCGTGTGAGTGTGCCGGGACGCAGTGATGCGCTGCAGGTTCAGATGTCGAAGACGCTATCATTTGCAACGCTGGTTCTCGACAGTACCAACCGTGATGACCGTGTGATCCTCCCGTCAGGGGGCGAGGCAGGACGCTACTACTGGCGTGCCCGGGCAAAGACGCTTGATGCGTGGAGTGAGTGGTCTGCCGTCGACAGTTTCCTGATCGCCGGACCGTATCTCACATTCATGCGTCCGGATACCGACGTCCGGTGGATGCACGACTCGTCGTATGCGATCAGCTGGCAGACCAATCTGCGCGGCAGCGTGCAGATCGACCTGATGTTGGCCGACTACGTGATCACCACCATCAAGGATTCGGTGCCGGCCATGGCACAGGGGTTTCTGTGGAAGGTGCCCGTTTCAACGCCGGTTTCGAACAGCTATCAGATCCGTATTACGCCCCGGGAAGCCCCGTACACGGGCATCTCCGCAACGTCATCAAACTTCGTTGAGATCGTGACGTTCACCCATGTCGATGATGTTGCTGAAGCACCGTCTCCTGTAACCGCCGCACCTCAGCCGGCATCGGATGTGTTGCGCATCAGCAATGTTGGCTCAGGACTTAAGCTGCTCCGGCTGTTTACCTCTACTGGCGAGCAGGTGCATGCAGAACGGTGTGACGGAACACGTCGCGAAGTTGACGTGCGAGAACTGCCAACAGGTGTGTACCTGCTGATGGTCGAGGATTACCTCGGCCGGACGTTCCGCCAGCGCGTGATGATCCAGCGCTAGGCAGGGGGCTCTCAGTACCCCGTTGGGTGATTGTTCTTCTTGCGCCAGTCCATGATGGGCTTGAAGGGTCCGTACTTGTGCTGTTCGGGTGTAAACCCATCCACATACGGCGGCCAGTAGTAATCCACCGGCTTTTCCTTGAGGATCGGATATTCAGCATCGAGAGGCGGCTGCGGACGGTCATGAAGTTTATCATCGTTGACGTAGGCTGCAACATCAAATGCTTCTTCATCGGTGAGCACCGGCTTGTCCCATCGAGCTAGGTCCTGCGGCATGTTGTACTTGATGAACTGCGCAGACTTGATCAGTCGATGCATGGATGAGCCGGGCTGGTAGGACAGTTTGCCCCAGAGTGGCGGATAGACATAGGCAATGCCGTCTTCCTTCAATACGCCCTGTCCATCATCGCCGTGACAGCGCGTGCAGTGCTTCTCATACACAACTCGCCCCTTGATCGGGTCGGCCGGACGATCCAGTAACGCAATCTCCTTAAGCCTATCACCCGGAACATTCCCGCCAACGGGAACATTCTTGCCGAGCCATTGCATGTACGTGACTATGGCCACCATTTCTTTGCTGTCAAGGGGCATGGGGCGACCATTCAGCGGACGTTCAATGCAGTTGTTCACGCGCTCGGCTAGGGTAAGGATCTTGCCTTCACGGGCACGGTACTGCGGATAACGGGCATGAGAGGAGAAGTAGTTCAGGCCATACGGGCGTGTGCCGGCCTCGAGGTGACAGTTCTGACAGCCGAGACCATTGCCGCCGTACTTGCCGACCTTTCCTTTGGGTCCGAGGTAATACGGGAAGTTCACCAGCAGTTCGCGTCCGTAACGGATCATGTCGCCTGCGGCGTTCTTTGGAATAGTCGACGTATCGGGCGGAACAAACAACGAGTCGGAAGCATTCGCAACGGCCTCCGGCTTCGATTCCTGCGTTTGGCGGTCGCACGAGAGGGAGATGACCGCAACAACACAAAGGGCGTATAACGCGACTATGGTCCAACGACGGGTTGACGATCTTTCTGCCATGCGATGATTCCTCCAAGCATATTGAACACGCGAGAATAGCCAATCGATGCGAGATACGTCATTGCGTCGGCGCTGCGACGTCCGGATCGACAGTAGAGAATAATCCGCTTGTCTTTCGGAAGTTGCTTTGCGCGCTCACGAAAGTCTGCGTCGTAATAATTCATGAGTCGGCAACCCTTGAGATGTCCCGTCTGATACTCCTCCGGCGTACGAACGTCAACGAGGATAATCGAGGTATCCTTCCGCAGCATCTTGGCAACTTCACGCGGCGTAACATCGCCCCCTTCCTTGCCGGAAGCGAGCGAAAGCGTGAGCAGTGCCGAAATCAGAAGCTGCGAGAGCATTGGAATCCCTAAATTTCCCGATGCAAAAGACCGTATTCGTGGTGTTGGGTTACAGCCTTGTGCTGGGAGCACTGCTGGCGCAGCCCATGCGTGGTGAGGACGCGGCAGATACCTCGCGGTCGGTGAAGCTACAGATATTCGGTCAGTTCTGGGCCCGCTTCAATGAGAGCAACCCGCTGACGATGCAGCAGGGCGCTCCGGTAGAGAACACCTTCGACATCGGCATCCGCCGAGCCCGTGTGCAGGCTTTCTGCACGGTGAATGAGCGCACGACGCTGTTCCTTCACTATGGCTTCAATAACATGAACACGAACTACGCCTCGTCGGGCAACCGCAAAATCCAGGCGTTCTTCCATGATGTGTTCGCCGAGTATCGGGTGTTTGACAAGAACGAGCTGAAGCTCGGCGGGGGACTAGCCTTTGTGAATGGACTCAGCCGATATTCGCAGCCGGCGGTGATCGCCATGCCCACGGCCGACATCCCGGTGTTTGGTCAGGCAACCGTGGAGCAGATCGATATCTTCGGTCGGAAGCTAAGCCTCACAGCGCGCGGACAGATAGGCCCGATCGACTACCGTGTGGCATTATCGGATCCATTTCCGATCACGACCAATGGTAACCCCCAGCAGCCCCTTGGTACATCTGCCACCTTTGCCCAGGTTGGTCATAGTCTTCAGCAGCAGGCGTATGTGATCTGGCAGTTCCGTGATCACGAGCCCCATCAGGTATCGAACATGGCCGGCACGTATTATGGTCAGCGCAACATCTTCAATATTGCCGCGGGTATCATGTACCAGCCCCGCGCGATGTGGCGGGCGGTAGGGGGCGATACGGTCTATGAAGACCTGAAGCTCATGGCCATAGAGTCGATGTACGATGCACCTATCAATGGCAATGGAACAACAGTGAGCGCCTATGCCGGAGTGTTCAGCAATGATTACGGTCGGAACTACCTGCGCTACAACGGTGTGATGAACCCTGGTACGGCAAACCAGACCGGCCTCGACAGCACGGTTGTGAAGCCCCTTACCAGCTTTGGACCGTCGTTCGGCAATGCCTTCCCCATGTTTGGCACCGGTACTGTGGTGTACTCGCACGTTGGCATCTACTTCCCCAAGGTCATCGGACCCAACGGCCTTATGCCATACATCAGCACCACTCAGGCATGGTATCAGCGTCTTGATGGACGACGCACAGACATATACAACGTTGGCTGCTCGCTCCTTCTTGATGGTCTGCGCAGCCGCCTGACCCTGGACGTCCAGAACCGTCCAACGTACGGCCTCTCCACCATCGCTTCGCCCTTCGGCGAACTCGTAGACGGTCCGCGCCGCACCCAGGTTGTGATGCAGTACCAAGTGGTGTGGTGAACTAGGTTTTAGGTTTTGGGTTGTAGGTTTTAGGGGTGGTCAGACGTGCCCTTAATAGCCCACGGCCTTAGCCGTGGGTACCCTACGCGTTGGCATTTTTGCGTTGCTTCAATGCTACACGTACGAGCGCAAGCATCACAGGAACTTCGATAAGGGGGCCGATGACGGCGGCGAATGCCTGATCGGAAGCAATACCAAAGACCGAGATTGCAACGGCTATGGCCAGTTCGAAATTGTTCGACGCTGCCGTGAAGGAGAGGGTTGTGGTGCGCTCGTAGTCAGTGCCCATACTCTTACTAAGCCACCAGCTGACGAAGAACATGACGACAAAGTAAAGCGTGAGCGGAATGGCAATGCGAACTACATCGAGCGGAACGGCAACGATGCTACTGGCCTTCATGCTGAACATCAACACGATGGTTCCAAGCAGGGCAACGAGAGTGATGCGTCCGATCTTTGGGGAGAACACACCGTCGTACCAATCATCTCCCTTCGCATTTCGAAGAACAGTGCGCGTAAGAAAGCCCCCTGCGAGGGGGATTCCAAGGTAGATCAGCACGCTCACCGCGACGTCTGACATTGGGATGGCCACATCCACGCCTGACAGGCCGAGAACCGGCGGAAGCCACGTCATGAAGAACCAGGCATAAGCGCCATAGAACAGCACTTGGAAGATGCTGTTGAATGCAACGAGTCCTGCAGCGTATTCGCGATTTCCGCAGGCCAGATCATTCCACACAATCACCATGGCAATGCACCGTGCAAGACCGATCATGATCAACCCTTGAACGTACTCTGGCTGATCCGGTAGCAGCAGAACGGCAAGTGCGAACATGAGGATTGGACCAATGACCCAGTTCTGCACAAGCGACAGAGCAAGAACTTTTCGATCGCGAAACGCTTCGCCTACGAGCTCGTATCGAACCTTGGCAAGGGGCGGATACATCATGAGAATGAGTCCGAAGGCAAGCGGGATGTTGGTGGTCCCAGTCTGCATTGCTTCGAGAGCGGTCGGTAACGACGGAACAAGGGCCCCAAGACCGATGCCTATGGCCATGGCTAGCAGAATCCAGACAGTGAGATACCGATCAATGATGCTCATTCCGCAGCTTTCCGTTCGATTGATAGATCGAGTGACTGTACGAACTGCCGAATCTCGTCTCTGACGCGACGATACACAACAAGCGCCTCCTCGTCGGAAAGCCCCTTGCTAAGCCGAGGCGGATCATCGAAGGATTGGTGAATTCGGCGAAACGTCCCCGGAAGAATCGGGCACCGCTCCTGTGCCGAATCGCACACTGTCACAACGAGGTCCCAGCTCACCACGGGGAGTTCATCCACCAGCTTTGATCTCTGTGGTGATGTGTCAATACCGGCTTCCATTAAGACTTGTATCGCAAAGGGATTCAGACCGTGCACTTCGACGCCGGCAGAGAAGCAGTGAACGTGACCTGGCAACAGCGTCCGAGCCCATGCTTCTGCCATCTGGGACCGACAGGAATTTCCGGTACAGAGAAAGAGGATGTTCATGGACGTAAGCTAATCCCGTCACCGATAACATATAAGTAAAGAACCGGTTACGTGGAGTAACTACTGCCTCACTAGAGCCTTGAGGTGTGAATTGAGTGCACAGGGTGCATATTCTTGCCACAACATGAATGAGGTTGGGAGGAGGCTTCGTGCAACAGACTATGAAATCCATGCCAAGAGGTTATGCCGGAATGCTGACGATGCTGGCATTGCTGATCTCAATGCCTACCCTGGCACAGATTCCGACCCTTCGACTCGGCTTGCCGGTAGAGGGTGAGCTGGGCAGAAATGTTTGGATCGTGAACCACG
>VEQR01000030.1 GCA_018883125.1 Candidatus Kapaibacterium sp. | reverse complement strand
TGAATGAACTTGTCCGTCCATCCCCTGTTGGGCTTGACGATGCCGCTCGTGAGGACGCTCGACTCAAGTGCGCGTACCACGCTGCACCCGACGGCGTATACATTGCGCTTCGACTTCAGAGCCTTGTTGATCACGTCCGCCGAATCCTTGGTGATCTCGAAGTACTCGCTATACATACGGTGCTTAGTCAGGTCCTCTACCTCGATCGTTTCAAAGACGCCCTGACCGATATTCAGCTGGACCGTGGCGATCTTTACACCCTTCTTTTCAGCCGCCTTGAGGAGCTTTTCTGAAAAGTGCAGCCCGGCGGTAGGTGGCGCTATGGATCCAACCTTGCCCGGGTTTGCAAAAACACATTGATAGTCTTTCTTGTCTTCCTCGGTCGGCTCGCGCTTGATGTACTCAGGAATCGGCATCTGGCCGATTGTTTCGATCACTTCATGCAGATCGCCGTCATAGGAGAATCGCACCGTTCTACCACGAGACGTGGTGTTATCGATGATCTCGCAGTAGAACTTGTTGTTATCGAAGTAGATCTTGTTTCCGATCCGCACCTTTCGGGCTGGCTCAACAAGCACGTCCCAGATGCGCTCCTGCGCCTTGAGTTCACGAAGAAGCATCACCTCGATTTTGGCGTTCGTCTTTTCCTTCTTTCCGAACAGCCGGGCCGGAAACACCTTGGTATCGTTCAGCACGATAACGTCGCCGGCATTCATGTAGGAAATGATGTCTTTGAAGGTCTTGTCCTCGATTTCCCCTGTTTCCCGGTTCATCACCATCATCTTGGCGCTCTCGCGCGGGGTAACGGGATGCTTTGCAACGGCGTTCTTGGGGACCGTGAACTTGAACTCAGATAGCTTCATGAATGCACTTGGCTCAGACAGTGTGAAAGGCGGCAAAGATACGGCGATTTTTCGGCGAGTGCTACCGTTTTTCCGCTGTCTTCGTCATCTGAGAAGAATCAGCTGATAAAGATGCTCAACCTGCACCACAAACACAGCAACTACCATGCTCATCAACCACATACGTCGTTTCTCTAACCTTCCAAGCAGGTTCCTGTCGCGTCCAATCACTCCGTCAATGCATGCCGCAGCTCCACAAATCATTATCGGAACAACCGGCAAATGGTATTTGGCCAGAGCAAAAGCGGCTAAGTGCGGGGCAATGATTGCCAGCATAACCCCCACATGGGCGTACTTTGGCAACATGCCGCCCGGTGCGTAGCCGAGGAGGAAGAACAACCAGCCGATGAAGACAAGGATGAACACGCCACCCTCGAACGCCATCAGCAGGCCAAACATGGCATCGCTATAGCCGAAGACCAGCTGCATTTCTCTGGCGGCTGTATAATCGCATCCGAAGAAGCCCCGTGCCCTGTTGGATATCCTCCAAAGCGTACGGGCCGGATGGGAAATGATGTATGCCTTGGCCGAATCAGCCATGCGTGTTCGCTGCTCCAGGGAAGCTGGTTCAGCAGTCTCTGTCGAAAAGAACTGACGGATAAATGCTTGGGCGTCAGGGGACAGGTCAGCGATGGCACGTTGTCCGAAATGGCCAGTCTTATAGTCTGGTGCGTAGGGGTTGTTCGCCAGTAGGAGGTTCCATTCAGCGTTCGTTGCAAGGGTCCACCCATGTCCCCTAGCGGCATGGAATACCATCACGGGCACACAGAACATGGCCGTGCAAGAGAGCAGGATACCAGGAACTCCAAGCAGACGCATCAGTGGTTGGCCAGAGCGGTACGCTACGACCATTCCCCAGAGTCCTAGCACAACTGGCAGAAGTGCCGTTCCGGGCCGCACAAGGATAGCCATTGCGGAAGCGCATGCCGATACAATCCACCAGGAACGTGAGTCTCGCTGACCCCGCACACACGCGGCAATCGCAACACATACCAGTGCGGCTGTGAGCGGGAGAGAGGATATCTGGGCCGCAGAAAGCACAACGTGCGGGTAGATTGATGCCAGCGCAGCGGCTAGGAAGACAGCTCGCTTTGAGGTCAGAACCGTCTGTGCGAGCCATACAACTCCTCCGAGAAAGGCGATGGAGATCAGCACACCGGCAAGGTGCTCAGAAAAGGGCGTCACGCCGAACACCGCGAAGACAGGAAGGGTAAACAGCGCCGTGCCGGGCGGAAAATAAAAGTGATCGACTGTTCCAGAGAGCAACTCGGTGGCCTGACGCACATACGCCGGCCCATCCCCCATTTGCTGCATGCCCCCTACCACGCCAAAGACCATCGCCAGGCGCAGTATGATGCCCATAAGGACAACGTACCGGATACGGCGCAGCCAGGCATGCTCGTCGGCAGATTGGAAGAATTCAGACACCAGCATCCTGCGAATATCGTTCATAGACCGTACGTTCGTAGTTATCCAAATCTAATTGATGCACCTGCATGCCTTCATTCGATCTCGTGACCAAGTACCAGCCCTCGGGGGATCAGCCCAAAGCCATCGAAGAGCTTGTTGAAGGGCTGGAGAAAGGCAGACGGGAGCAGACCCTATTGGGTGTTACGGGGTCCGGCAAAACGTTCACGATGTCGAACGTCATTGCACGCGTTCAGAGACCCACGTTGGTCATCTCGCCGAACAAGACCCTTGCAGCTCAGCTTTACGGTGAATTCAAGTCGTTCTTCCCGAACAACGCCGTTGAGTTCTTCATCTCGTACTACGACTACTACCAGCCGGAAGCCTATGTGCCGCAGAACGATGTCTTTATTGAAAAGGACTTTTCGATCAATGACGAGATCGACCGGCTGCGGTTGAGGGCGACAAGTGCCTTGGTTGAGGGAAGGCGCGATGTGATTGTCGTTGCATCGGTCTCCTGCATCTACGGCATCGGTGCCAAAGCGGACTTCAAAGATCAGCTGTTCCTGATCAAGGTCGGAATGGAATTGACGCGCCAGCGTTTGCTTTACCGTCTGAATGACATTCACTACTCACGAAACGACTTCGAGTTTTCCCGGGGAACATTTCGTGTGCGTGGCGATGTGGTCGACATCATGCCTGCCGATGAGGATCAGAAAGCCATCCGCGTTGAGATATTCGACGATACCGTCGAGCGCATATCGTGGATCGATCGTCGAGATGGCAAGCTCCTAGAACGAGTCGAGAGCATCCTTCTGTATCCGGCGAGGCTGTTCGTGACGTCGCAGGCACAGCTAGCCCGTGCCATGGTCGATATCAAGGATGAGTTGGTATCTCGACTGAAGGAACTACATGAGATCGAAAAGAACCTCGAAGCTCAGCGGCTTGAACAGCGGACTCTCTATGACCTGGAGATGATGAAGGAAGTCGGCTACTGTTCAGGCATTGAGAACTACTCGATGCACCTCTCAGGTCGAAAGCCGGGAGATGCTCCGAACTGCCTTATGGACTACTTCCCCGATGATTTTCTGCTCGTCATCGACGAAAGCCACGTCACCCTGCCACAGCTACGGGCTATGTACAACGGGGACCGTCAGCGAAAGATGACGCTCGTCGAACATGGATTCCGCCTTCCCAGCGCACTTGAGAATCGACCCCTGCGCTTCGAGGAATTCGAATCGCATGTTCATCAGGCCATCTATGTATCCGCCACGCCCGGAGACTACGAGCTCGAGCACTGCATGGGCGTGGTAACAGAGCAGGTGATCCGTCCGACGGGACTGCTGGATCCGAAGATTGATGTCCGCCCGGTTCGAAATCAGATCGACGATCTTGTTGGTGAGATACGGATGCGCGTGTCCAAACAGGAGCGAGTGCTCGTGACCACGCTTACCAAGCGCATGGCAGAAGATCTTACCGAGTATCTTCAGAATCTCTCCATTCGTGTTGCCTACATCCACAGCGATGTTGATTCGCTTGAGCGTGTGGAGATCATCCGAAATCTTCGACTCGGACATTTCGACGTTCTCGTTGGTGTGAACCTTCTGCGCGAAGGTCTCGACCTGCCGGAGGTTTCCCTTGTTGCAATACTGGATGCCGATCGCGAGGGCTTCCTCCGAAGTGAACGATCGTTGATGCAGACTGCTGGACGGACCGCACGCAATGCTGATGGATTGGTGATCTTCTATGCTGACACGATCACCCGCTCTATGCGTGCCGTAATGGACGAAACGAATCGACGTCGGGAACTGCAGCATGCCTACAATCTTGAAAACGGCATTGAACCTCGCACGGTCTACAAGTCACTCGAAGAGATTCTCGAATCCACAAGCGTTGCCGATATCAAGTCATCGCGTGCACAGAAGTCAGGTGACCGCGCAAGTCAGCAGCGGAAGGCCGCTGCAGAGCCCCTTGTCGGCTATCTGCCAGCAGAAGAGCGTCAGAATGCCATTGAACAGATGTTCACCGAAATGAAGGCTGCTGCAAGAGATCTCGACTTCGAGCGGGCAGCGAACCTTCGTGACGAAATCCAGCGACTGAAGGATCTGTCAGGGGGCTCTTAGGACACGTAAAGGACGGCTTGGGCGTCGTAACTTTGCCGAATCGCACACTTCTGTCCGTAGGCCATGACCCAATCGTTTCCGACAGCCGACGTCCTTCGCCACCTTCTCAAGTTTAAGTGGCTCGTCATCGGCCTCTCCGCGGTAGCAGCAATCGCCGGGTACCTCTATGCGTATTCGCTCCCTCCGTACTACAAGTCAACCGTCAACTGCGTGCCCCCTTCCTCCGATGTTGGCGGATTGGGCGGTGCTTTGGGGGGAATATCTTCCACGTTGAAGGACATCGGCCTTGCCAAGCTTGGAGGGAAGTCGGGCGAGAGTTACGAACTCATCGCCTTGTTGTTTTCCCGCACGATCCGCGACTCAATGATCTCGGAGTTTAAGCTTCGTGATGAGTACGGCCTTCATGGCAAGCCGATGGACGATGTTCGTGACGAGTTCGAAGACAATGTGGAGGTGAATCTCCACGCCGAAGGCAACTACGAGATCAGCATGTGGAGTAAAGATCCGGCAAAGGCCGTGCAAATGTGCCGGAGCTTTATCTCCCATGTAAATGACATATCGAACCGCATCTCGCGCACCGAAGCAACAAAGAACGCAGCGTACTTGGAGACGCGTGTTTCCATGATGGATTCGACTCTGGCAGCGCTGACAGATTCACTGAGCGAGTACTCGAAGAAGTACCGCGTGTACTCTCCTCTCGATCAGGCCTCGGCAGCGGCCAAGGCTCTTGCCGAGGTAAAAGGCGAGCTTCTGAAGCAGGAAACAATACTTGGTATTCTCGAACAGAACTATGGGAAAAATGATCCTCAGGTTCGCAATGCAGCGGCCGTTGTGGAACGTCTGAGCTCACAGTATGAGGATGCTCAGACGAAGCCAGGATTCGCGGGCAATTTCTCATTGAATGACGCGGCCGGTATCGGTGCATCATACCTGCGCATGTATGCAGAGTTCGAAGCTTTCACCAAACTCAAAGCATTCATGCTTCCGAGTCTCGAGCAGGCACGTCTTGACATGAACAAGACCGCACCCGTTCTGCTGGTGGTCGATGAGCCAATTCCAGCCGAAGAAAAGGATAAGCCACGACGCATGGTGATCGCCCTTGGTGCAGGCGTTGGAATATTCGTCACTATGCTGATCGCATTGCTCCTTGGTCGCGCATGGAAGCTCACAATGGCACCGGCCGGAGAGGTTCGTGCCTGACGCTTCGATTCTTCCGATCGTACTGCTCCCGGCACTCGCAAGTGCTGTTGGGTTCGTTGCCTTATTGATGTCTCGCCCGCGCTTGTGGCTGACGATGTTCATGGCCACGGTGCCATTTTTTGCCTCCGATACCGGACATGGTCTTACGGCATCGGAAGCCATAACCGGAGGCGTCCTACTGTCGAGCATTACGCTGTGGTTCGCATGGCATATTGCATCGAACAGGGGGCCATTGTTGCGCTCGTGGGCTGACTTCCTCCTAGTGAGCTTCATCGCCGTTGCCGTATTGAATCTCGGAATTGCCTTGGCAAATGATCTCGAGCTTTTTGGCTGGGCAGTTGATTGGTCGTACTTCATCCTGATGTTGTATTACTTCCCTCTTCGCGAGGAGTTCGGCAAGGATCTGCCATCGATGCGGTCCTTTGTGAGCATCATCGGAGGCATCAGCCTGATCATGTCGGTGCAGAGTGCGTGGAACTTCAAACGCCGTCTTGCTGAGAATCTCGTCTACGCCTATCAGATCGTGGCCTCGCGCTCGACACTGCTTGGCCCCTTCTTCCTTCTTGCAGTATGTATCGCCGTTGTGCTGGCTGTCTCCACTGAAGAACGAAGAACGAAGATCCTGGCGTATGGCATACTGATGGCTAATCTTGCAGCTCTTGCGCTTACGTTCACACGCACCATCTGGGTCTTTGCCGTTGCCTGTATCGGGCTGTCAATGCTGTTTCTCCGTGTTCGCAATAACGTGCGCATCATCGTTAGCGTGGGGATCATAGCGATCGTCGCCTTCATCGGTGCTTACCTCTACAATCCCCGCATTACTGGCGTCATTGTGGCCATGGTCAAGACGCGCTTTGCCTCATCAACACAATTTTCTGGCGGTGATCATTCGTTTGAGACACGCATCATCGAGGTGACTGATGTACTGCGCAAGGTTAAGCAGGCGCCTCTTGGTGGACATGGACTTCGCGCCACGTTCGTAACGTGGGCACCGATCGATCAGGCACACCATATCACCTCCTACGTTCACATTGGATACGTAGGGTTAGTTCACAAAGTGGGACTTCCCACGGCACTGTTGATGTTCTCGGTGATCATCATCTTCGGATATCGCAGCCTACGGGTAGCATGGCTATCACGTGCGCCACATGTTGACCCCAGCGTGCGCGCCTTGGCGGTTGGCACCTTCGTGTTTTATCCGGCCATGCTAGCGGTGATCTTTATGTCCGGAATGTTCGACCAACGTCATGGCAATGCGCTGTTCGCCTTCATGTTTGCTTCCATTGCAATGTGCGAGAACTTCTTGGTGCCGAGTGCACAGCCCCCTATCAGTGATTCTCGTCAGGGGGCACTATGAGCTTTAAGCACCACGATGCTGAGTTTGGTGCAGAGAGTCGACTGCGAATCTTTCGATACGCTACGCTAGCCGTGTGCCTCATCTTCGGCATCCGGCTCGGTTGGCTGCAGATCATCCAAGGAAACCGGTATAAGCTGAAGGCAGAGTCGCAGGCCATCAAACAGATCGCCACAGAACCGTTCCGCGGCATGATTTTCGATCGCAACAGCCGGGCGATCGTTCAAAATGCACCGGGCTTCTCCATCACTGTTACCCCGTACGAGTTCACGATCGAGTCCTGTCGACGGCTCTCAGAGATTCTTGCAGTCGAAGATAGCCTGGTATGGCGCGAAGCCCAGAAGGCTTCGAAATACAACAAGTTTGCTGCAACGAAGCTCGCCTATGGTCGAGACGTTTCGTTTGACATTGTATCAAAGATTGAAGAGCTGCGCGACTCTCTTCCGGGAGTCGACCTGATCATCGACCCGAAACGTCTCTATGCTTTTGACGGCAATGCAGCTCACCTCCTGGGATTCACGCGTGAAGTTGCCGAGTGGGAACTGAAGGAGCTGGGTGATGCCTATTCTCCGGGCGACGTGACCGGTAAAGCGGGCCTGGAGAAATCCTACGAAGCCGCTATCCGCGGGCAAAAGGGACTCCAATTTGTGGCCGTGAACAAGAACGGACAGAAGGTCGAGAGTTTTAACGACGGCAAGAGTGACACACCCGGACTTGAAGGAGACGATCTGTATCTCGGCATCGATACCGACCTTCAGGAACTGGCCGAAAAGCTCCTGCAGGGGGCTCGTGGATCTGTTGTTGCGCTTGACCCAACAAACGGCGAAATCCTCTGCTACGCCAGCAAGCCAGACTATGATCTGCGCAAGTTCACCGGGAAAACGGCACGATCGTATTACAACGAACTTGCCAGTGACCCATCGATACCGATGTTCAACAGGGCCTCGAACTCGATGTATCACCCGGGATCTACATGGAAGCCCCTTATGACGCTGATGGCTCTGCAGGAAGGTGTCATCACGCCGAAAACAAAGCTGTTGTGTGCGGGCGGATACACATACGGCAATCGCTTTGCGCTCTGTCACGGCGGTGTCCACGGAATGATCGACTGCTCGTACGCGCTTCAAGTCTCGTGCAACTCGTTCTACTATCAGCTTGGTCTCAAGATGGGCGCCGAGCGATTCACGAAATATGGATCGATGTTCGGCTTTGGTGCTCGTACGAAGGTAGATATACCGTCCGGTGAAGACGGACGTGGCGTGTTGCCCTCACGTCCGTATATGGACCGAGTCTATGGTCCCAAAAACTGGACGCCGTATGCCTTTATGAACTGGGGAATAGGCCAGGGCGAAGTGAATGTAACGCCCCTTCAACTCGTGGCATACACCGCAGCAATTGCCAACGGTGGAACATGGCATCAGCCCCATGCTGTGCGGGCAATCTACAGCAAGACGCTTCACCGCAAGAACATGGTGTCCTACGAGTCTCGGTCCATCCCGATTAACAAAGAGTACTTTGATATCGTCAAGCAGGCAATGCGGCTTGTGGTGAGTAGCGGAACGGCACGGGGTGCCGACATTCCCGGACTCGACGTTTGTGGCAAGACGGGTACAGCCCAGACGTCAGGGGGCAAACAAGACCAGTCGTGGTTCATCTGCTTTGCGCCAAAGGACAATCCAAAGATCGCCATGGTGGTAACGGGCGAAGGCAAAGGGTTCGGAGCATCGTTTGCTGTTCCTATTGCTCAGAAGCTTTTGGAGCTCTATTTCAATCGCCGCTGGCCTGCCGAGGTGGGACGCGATTCAACATGGCTGAGCAAGCCCGGTATCACTCCGCAGAAAGATCAGCAGCAGGACTCAACAACGGCTCCGACAGGGCCATTTGCTCGAGTTGAGCCCCCTCGCAGGATTGCCCGCAAACCCGATTCATCTCAGATGGTTTCTGTGCAGTCATCTGCACGATGAAGATGCTTTTTACATCTGTCAGGATTCGGATGGGGGCAACCAAGGCAGCGCTCCTTGCCATCGCTCTAATCATCGGAGCATGCTCTAACAGAGACTCACGCACCACCGTGACGTTCTGGCATTTCTGGTCAGAACCGTCGCAGCGAGCTGCTCTTGATTCCCTCATAGAGGTGTTCGAGCGAGAGAACCCCACCGTTGACGTTCAAGCGACGGTGCTTTCGTGGGCAGACGGCAAGGCAAAGCTCCAAGTTGCCTTCAACTCAGGCACGGCGCCAGACGTTGTCCACCTCGGTGGTGACTGGTTCGCTGAGTTCGACAGTGCCCCGGTGTTTGATGATCTCCCGAAGACAATCGGTAATGGCAGTCGTTCGGCGCAGTGGCTGGTGAACGCTCGCGCACTGGTTTATGACGTTAGACGTTCGGCAGGACTTCCAGTCGGGGGACTCTGTGTATCGGACCCACACAATGTGATCAAACGCGTCCTCCCGCTGCTCTGGCTCAATGGAAGCCGTCTCTACCAGCGCCTACCGATCTCCGGCGACCTTACGGATTCTCTCGCCGAGTCAATTTGGAATGTCGTCACAACATCACCCACAGCCATCCGTGACCGTTCCCGGCAACTTGACGAACTGCTCTTGCGCGGTGAGATTAGCTCCGTCCTCACAGGGGCGTGGATCGTAGCCATGGCTGACAAGCAGAACAACTCAACACTGCGCGTTCGCCCCATTCCATCGATCTTGAATAGTGACGTACTCGCACTTACCAGGAGTTCGTCATCGAAGAGTGCGGCTCTCTCTCTTTTAGCGTTTCTTTGTCGATACGACAATGCTCGCGCACTCTGCATTTCAGTCACTGACGCTGGGTTTCCTGCTGATCTTGCGAGGGCTTCTCAGGATACCGTGTTCACCCGCGATTCGTTACAGAGAGGCTTTCTGCGGACAGCTCAGATGTCCTTCCCACTTGTTCACTCTGCGAAGCTTCTCAGTATTGAGCCCATCATTGAGGACATGCTCGAGCGGTGCTATGGAGCCAAGAGCAAGGAGCACGTCGCAGCCTATGTCAGAAGCGCCAGAGACCAGGTTCTGCGTGTTGAATCACATTGATTCAAGAAGTCGTTTCGTTGTTGCCTGCCGATACGTGAACATCTGCTCTACCTGACGTCGGATCAGGAGTGCGTTGGCAATTCGGCCGAGTATTCCGAATGGTGCCTCGTATTCGACGATATCCGTTAACTCGGTAACGCCGTTGACTTCGTTTATGAGGCGAGTTTGCTTCCAGAACTTGAACGGCCCGCGAATCTGCTCATCGACCATGAGACGCGGAGGCTGGTACGCGGTAATCTTAACCTTCCATCGCATGACGAATACGAGAAACTGTCGGATCTTCAATGTGACCTCATACCCGAGACCCGGCTGCCCCATGGTTTCGATCGTCACGTGGATGTTCGGTGGCGTGATTTTGAGAAGGTTCTTCGTGTCATCATGAAAATGAAAGACCTTCTCGATCGGGGCGTTTATTGCGACGGTTCGTTCAATGCGTTCCATTTGCGTGCCATGCGGAGCATGGATTCTTCGGTGGTGTAGTCATGGAGTTGCGAAATCGGCACCCAAGCCAAGTCATGCGATTCCTCACCGACCACATGGTTCGTATGGGCTGCCAGGACAACGTAACGCACATCGTAGTGAAGATGTTCCGGCTCGTTTGGTCGTGCAGGAATCACGTGAACATCGAGGTCGAAGATGAACGGATACAACGGTGATACTTCATCGATTCCCGACTCCTCACGAGCCTCGGTCAGTGCCACGTTGACAACATCAGAGTCTCCGTCTGCATGCCCACCAAGCTGAAGCCACTTGTTCAGCTTTCGATGATGGGTCAATAGAGTATGGGTGCTGCGACCATCCACAACCCAGGCAGATCCGGTAATGTGGCCTTCTGTGGTGGACCGTTCAAAGCACAGTGGTTCGCGCCGAACAAAATCTCTGAATCGCGTAATTACCTGACTCTCGTCGGGAAACCGTCCTTCGTACTCGTCGATAGCTGCCAGCAGCAGCCCCCTTCCGGCATCAAGTTCCCTATCTTGCTTCATGTCACGCTTCCGTTTTACAGTCGAATACGAAGGTACGCGCTATTCTGGTTGGCAGGTGCAGAAGAATGCGCGCACCGTTCAGGGTGAGATCATTGGAGCCCTCCGCCAGGTTCTGGGGTCCGATGATTTCGAATTTATGGGCTCCGGACGAACTGATGCCGGTGTTCATGCATTGGGCCAGATTGCTCACCTTGAGGCACGAACGATGCTCTCACCGCACGTTCTTCGAATGAAGATCAATGATCTTCTCCCGTCGGATGTGAACGTGATCGAGATCACCAAGGCCCAACCAAAGTTTCACGCCCGTCATCATGCTATATCGCGATCGTACGTCTATCAGATCTCTCAGCGGCGGACCGCCTTTGGAAAGCGGTATGTCTGGTGGATCAAGGATGAGTTGAACATTGAAGCGATGAAGGGGGCCTGCAGCATTTTTGAGGGCTTCCATGATTTCCGGTCGTTCACGCAGGATGACCCAGAAGCCAAGTCGACAACCGTCGACCTAGAAGTCTGTCAGCTTTTTGTCAGCGGGCCGCTGATCCTCATCAACATCCGGGGCTCGCACTTCCTTTGGCGGATGGTCCGACAGATGATTGGCATGATCGTTGAGTGTGGGCGTGGCGCGATGACCCCGGAACACCTGTCCGAACTTTTACGCACGGAATCATCGTTTCCAGCCACCAAGACGGCGCCCCCTTCCGGTCTGTATCTGCATCACGTGCAATACGACAAGCATGAGGAGCGTCCTTCGGTGCAACCAATGATCCACATACGATGACAGCCCACTTTTTTCTCCTGGCAGCCTTGGTCGGTATAGCCTGCTCACAACCACCACAACAGGGCACTGGCAAGACAGTGACGATCTATTCCACATCCGCACGAAAGGCCGTAGCAATGCAGCGAATCACCAAGACCGATGAAGAATGGCGCAAGGAGCTTTCAGAAGATGAGTTTCGGATAGCGCGCAAGAAAGGCACCGAACGCGCCTTCACCGGCAAGTATTGGAACCATCATGAAGATGGCACCTATACCTGCCGATGCTGCGGTACTGAACTTTTTCCAAGCGGCACGAAGTACGAATCAGGAAGCGGCTGGCCGTCGTTCTATGACCCAGTGGCCAAGAGCAATGTGGAACTTCATGAAGACAACTCCCTCATGATGGATCGTGTTGAAGTGACCTGTGCCCGCTGCGGCGCGCACCTCGGTCACGTCTTTGACGACGGGCCCAAGCCAACCGGGCTCCGTTACTGCATCAACAGTGCATCACTGGGATTTACCAAGCGCAAGTAATCCTCGCCTCGTCATGCATTAACATGACGTCGGCGATACTGACGAAGCAACATTCGACGTGTGTACAGGAAGTACATACAGGGCACAACGACGAGCGTGAGGAACGTCGAGAAACCAAGACCGAAGACGATTGACCACGCAAGAGGTCCCCAGAAGGCAACGCTGTCTGAACCGATGTGCACATGAGGATCGCGAAGATTGATCAGCTGCCAGAAGTCTACGTTCAAGCCGATCGCCAACGGGACCAGCCCGAGGATCGTTGCACCCGCAGTAAGGATCACCGGGTTGAATCGGATCGCGCCTCCCTCAATCACCGCACGACGAAGTCTCCAGCCTTGTGAAAGGAGTACGTCGGTAAAGTCCAGCAGGACAATCCCATTGCGCACGACGATGCCACCGAGGGCAACAATGCCCACGCCGGTGATAGCAACTGAGAATGTCATCTGGAAGATGATAAAGCCCAGCAGAACCCCGATCAGGCTGAAGAGAACCGTGACCATGACCAGAAGCGGCTTGCCAACTGAGTTGAACTGCGTGACCATGATCAGGAAGATCAGCAACGCTGCAACCATGAAGGCAAAGCCAAGGAAGCTTGCACTTTCCTTCTGCTCTTCCTGAGCACCGGTTTGTTTGACGGTGTATCCATCGGGAAGCACATATCCGCTGAGTGCCTGCCGAATGTTCGCATTAACCTCGTTTTCGTTGAATCCTTGGAGAATGTTGGATCCAAGGGTCACTACCCGACGCTGATTCTTACGGTTGATTCCAGCATACGTCGAGGTGTACTCCAAGTGGGCGATTGAAGCCATAGGTACCTGACGATAGCGTCCGGTGCTCATGTCCATGAAGGACACAGGCTGATTCATCAGAGCCTCGGCATTTGTCCGCACGCGCTCCATCGAACGAACCTGAACCGGGTACTCATCCTCACCAGATCGGTACTTGGTTGCCTCTGCTCCGTACATGCTGTTCCGAAGAAGTAGTCCGACTTGCACCGTGCTGACGCCTTCGGCATTGGCCTTCTCACGGTCAATGATGACGGCCAGTTCTGGCTTGTTGCGCACAAGGTCGCTCTTGAGCCGCTCGATGCCAGCGATCTTTACAGTATCGACGAGGTACCGCTGAATCTGATCAGACAACGCAATGAGCGTCTCGAAGTCGTCTCCCGAGATCTCGATGTTCACCGGCTTACCCGTTGGCGGACCATTGGACTCCTTGTCAACGACGATCTCAACACCCGCAAGGTCCTTCAGAGCAGCACGGAACTTGACGAGATAATCTGAGGTGCTCTTGCCCCCTCGCTTCTGATACTCGGCAAAAGCTACCGTGACCTTACCCTTGTGCGACGTTACCGTACGGTCGGGGTTTCGAGGATCACCGGCACCAAGACCAACGTTTGAGATCACCGACTTTACGAGCGGATTCGACGGACCCAGCACTTGTTGAATGCGCTGTTCAACAACCTTGACAATGCTATCTGTCTCGAGTGCATCGGTTCCGATCGGCAACTGCACATACACGTAGGCGTAGTTGGGCTCACCGCTCGGGAAGAATGTCACCTTAGGTCCGGCAACAGTCATGAGCATAAACGACAAGATGAGCAAGACAACCATCGATCCGATGATACCCCATGGACGACGACCCCGCAGCGACCATTGAAGAAGTCCACGATAAGCCGACATAATCGCCGGCAACGTTCTTTCTTGGAATCGATGAATGAGAAGGGGCGTGAGATACCGTCGATTGAGATACCAAAATGCCAAGGTGAAGAGAGAAAGCGTCGTGATCCAGAGTTGACCGCTGACAATACCAAGTGCCGCCAGGAGTCCCACACCACCACCCGTAATGAGCAATCGACGCTTCGTCATTGCTACAGGCTTGCGATCCATGAAGTCGACGGCAAACACCGGATTCATGATGTACGCAACGATAAGCGAAGCCGTGAGCGTGATGATGAGCACAGACGGCAGATAGAACATAAACTCCCCTACGATTCCTGGCCAGAAAAGCAGAGGAAAGAATGGGGCTAGTGTTGTCAGAGTGCCGGCAACAACCGGTGCAAATACTTCTGCTGCCGCGTACTTGGTGGCCGTTTTGACGTCCAGATCATTCTTGGTATGAAGTCGGTGGGTGTTCTCGATAACCACAATGGCGTCGTCTACGACGATTCCAAGCGCAAGGAGAAAACCAAACGTTACAACGATGTTGAATGTGAAGTCAAAACTCGGCATAACAAGAAATGCCATGAACGATGACAATGGCGTGGCCAGACCAACAAACAGAGCATTCTGAACACCCATGAAGAACATCAGAACGATGGTCACCAAGAGGAAGCCAATGATGATCGTGTTGATGAGATCGGCCAGATTGATACGAGTTGCCGTAGACTGATCGTTGGTGATCGTCACCTTCACCGTTGGAGGCAGACGCTTCGTCGTGTACTCGCCGACGATCTCTTGGATTTTGTCCGATGCGGCGATGAGATTTTCGCCTGCCTTTTTCAAGACAGCCAGCGTTACAACTTCCTTGCCGTCAAGTCTGGCAAAGCTTTGCTGCTCCTTTGATGTTTCGGTTACAGTGGCAATGTCGCGCACGTATGCGGTAACTCCACGCATACTCCGCACCACAACATTCTTGATCTGTTCGACGGACTTGAACTCACCGCTAACCTGCATATTTCGGCGCACACCGGCGGTGAGAAGCTCGCCCCCCGAGATATTCACATTCTCTGAGCCGATCGCTCGGCTCACATCATCGAAGGACAATCCAAGGGCCTGCAGACGATAGGCATCAACGTCAACGCGGATCTCCTTGTCGAGAGCACCAATGATATCGACACGACGAATTTCCGGGAGAGATTCCAGCTTGTCCTGAAGTTCGTCGGCGTATGTCTTCAATGCTGAAAGACCAACACTACCCGAAATGTTGATATTCATGATCGGGAACTCGGAGAAGTCTACCTCCGCAACCTGCGGCTCTTTCGTCAGCTGTGTTGGAAGCTCCGATCGAGAGCGGTCAACGGCATCGGTGATTCGCTGTTTGGCAACCACAGGATCGATGCCCGTCGTAAACTCGACAACAACAATCGACGCATCTTGAATGCTATTACTTGTTACCTTCTTTACATCGGCAACAGACTTGATCTGCTTCTCAATTGGACGTGTAATGAGATTCTCAATGTCTGTCGGCGACGTCCCGGCGTTGATCGTCGAAACCAAGATGGTAGGAACAACGATATCCGGGAACTGTTCTTTCGGAAGTCGGATGTAGGTCAATACGCCGAGCAGGCTGATGATCACCATCAACACGTAGATCGTTGTACGATTTTCAACGGCCCAAGCCGTTATGGGAAAGCTTTTATGGTGTTGCATGCTTTTACTCTACGATTCGCACCAATTGGCCTGCGGAGACCATGGTGACGCCCTTGTTAACGATGCGCTGCCCCTTCGATAAACCCCCGACGATCTGGATCGTTCCGCCGGAAGAGAGTCCGGTTGTGACAGATACACGGCTGATGCGCCCCGTATCATCAACAGCATAGACATAAGACCCTTGATTGTCCTGCAGGACACAGGCAATCGGCACAGCGAGCACGCCATTGAGTGTGACGTCATTGATGGATACTCTGCATGTTGTGTTCGGACGCAATGCACTTGGCACGGGGCTTATCGGGATCTCAAGTCGGAATGTCCTACTGGCGGGATTGACCAACCTCGATACAGCACGGATTGTGGTTCTGATAGTGTCCATGATCTCCGGAAACTCGATCATCACCTTGTCTCCATTCGACACTGTTGACAGGAAGTTCTCCGCGACATCAACCACGACACGCACATCGGACATGTTCACGATGGTCAATGCGGGCATTCCTGGCATGGCCATTTCTCCAACCTTGGCTGTTACATTTTCCGCGAAGCCGCTGCGTGGCGCAACAATGCGAGTTAGACTTTGTTGCTCCTTAAGCGAGGCCATTCGGCGTTCGAGAGCATCGAGCTGACTCTTCGCAGTCAGGTACTGGATCTCACTGCCGGCCTTCTGTTCGAAGATCCTCTTTTGCTTTTCGAACAACGTCCGTGCAAAGTCGAGCTGAACCGATACCTCTTCCATCCCTTTGCGGATAAGCTCATCATCCATCTCTACAAGGACCTGGCCAGCCGAGACTGCTTGTCCGGAGCTAACATGAACCTTCGTGATGCGTCCGCCCATCTGTGGCGCTAGCATGATCGTTGAGCGAGCATCAACCGTCCCTTTAACGTCCACCGAATGAGAGAGGTCGGTTGGGGTTATGCTGAATACCGTCACTGGCTGTCGGTCATCGCTCTGACCTTTCGTTGTCATCGAGGCCTCGATCTTTTTGATCTCGAGCTCGATCCGAGAGCGCTCGGCGCGGAGCTGTTCTAATCGCTCTTTTGATGAAGGTGCTGATGATTTGCCACAGGAGGCAATGATCAGACACGTGAACGTGAACCACAGAAGTGATTTCATGGTCGGACTGCTGGTATTGGTGAATAATGTTCTTCGGTATCAACAATCCGCCCATCGCGGATTGATATCACTCGGTCGGCACGTTTGGCAAACTCGACGTCGTGCGTAACCATGAGAATTGTCTGGTGATACTCGGTTTTGAGATCGTTCAGAATGTCGAGTACCATTGAGGTGTTCTTGGTGTCTAGGTTGCCTGTTGGCTCATCACCGAAGATGATCTTCGGATCGTTGATAAGTGCCCGAGCAATTGCCACACGCTGTTGCTGTCCGCCCGAGAGCTTGCTCGAGCGTTTCATGGCTTGGTCGGCAACACCAAGCAATGCCAGCGTTTTCATCGCTCGGTCTTCCATCTCATCCTGCGTGAGTCCGCCCTTCCGCTGAGCAGGCAGCATCACATTCTGCAAAACCGTAAAGTCGGGTAACAGGTAATGAAACTGAAAAACAAAACCTATCATGGAGTTGCGGAAATCTGCCAGCGCGTTCTTGGTTAACGACTTGATGTCAACTCCATCGATCGTGATTGATCCGTCGTACACGGTATCGAGCGTTGAAAGTGTGTACATCAACGTTGTCTTGCCGCTACCGGATGGTCCAACAAGCACGACGAACTCGCCCCTTTCAACATCGAGGCTGATATCATTGAGCACCTTGAACTCCACCGGTTCCGTGAAGGTCTTCGTGACGTGCGACGCCTGTATGATGGACTTCGTGCTCATCGACTGCGAATGATCTCCACGGGGTCGAAACGAGCTGCCTTTCGCGCCGGGAAGTACCCGGCTACCGTTGTTGCCGTCAACGCAAAACAGAAAGCCGCCAAATAGAACAACGGATTGAAGTTGATGATCAGATATTGAACGCTGACAAATCCCTGGATGTTCAGCGGGATCATGCCGACGATCTTTGACGCGATAAAACCGAGTAGCAGGCCAAGCAGGCCGCCCGTTGAGCCGATGGCGATGGACTCGATGAGAAAGATCACGCGGATGTCACCATCTCGATATCCCATTGCTTTCAGAATCGCAATGTCTGGCATCTTCTCGTAGATGATTGTCATGAGGATATTGAAGATTCCGAATCCGGAGACCACGAGGATAGAGATGATCACAAAGGACACGGTGAGATTCTGAATCCGGAATATCCCGAAGATGTTGGCATTGGCGGCCTTCCAATCCTCAGCTTTATAGCGGTACAGCGATGAGTACTCTGTGGCCACTGACTGGGCAATGTCAACGTCGCGAAGGCGTACATTGATATCCGTGATATACGCAGCAGATTGCTGAAGAAGCCGCTGAGCATTGCGGATCGAGACATAGGCCCTCGTATTGTCCTGGAGCGTAATACCCGTCTTTGAGATTCCAACAACCTTCATTTCCAGAGCAACGCCTTTGGATGATATCACCGTGATGTTGTCATCGAGACGCACACCGAGCTTATCAGCTAGGCCAAACCCAAGAATGATGCCATTCGGCAGTGTTTCCATCCGCTGAAGCTGACCGGAAACGAGATTGTCCTTGATATGAAAAAGCTGGTCTTCACGAAGAATCTCTACGCCCGCAAGGGTTGCCGCTTGTTGCGACATACCGTACCGGAGAATACCTTGAAGTCCCAGATACGGCGCAACACCCTCCACTCGCGGATCGCGTTCTATGTCTCGCAGTATCTGGTAGCCATTTCGTAGTCGACGCTCCTCGTCACGGGGCTTCTGGTTACGCACGACATTCCATGTGCTGGATGTGTCGGAGTTGAGATCAAGCACCTGTGGACGCGATGTCCGCACGTCGTTGAAGATGTGCAGGTGGGCCGTGGTATTTACCGTCTTTTCGATGAAGTACGTCTGAAGTCCCGTCAGCAGGCCCGCCTGAAAGATGAAAACGGTTACGCCAAACATCACGCCTAGCATGGCAACGATGGTCTGCCTCTTCTTGCTGAAAAGGTGAACCCAGGCTATCCGTAAGAGCGGACGTTGAGCAAAGAACTGCTTCACTTAACAACCTCATCGGAATCCGTCAGGCCGGACACGATTTCGATGAACCGCAGGTCTTCGAGACCAGTTGTGACGCGAACGATCTGCTCTTTGCCATCACGGCGTACTGTCAGCATCTTCGTGGAGGGGACGAGCTCGCGTGGCAGCACAAGAGCTTTGGCTCGTCGATCGACCACAATGTTTGCCTCGAGCGACATGCCTGGAAGCAGGCGCAGTCCACCGGTGTTGATGCGTGCAGTCACGGAGGCCGTTTTATCTTGGTTTGAAACGCGAGGCGTAACACTGGTCACACTTCCCGTGAACGTTCTATCCTTGAATGCATCCACTGCATAGACCACAGACTGCCCTGGCACGATCAGCGCTACATCGGCTTCATCAACATTGAGTTCAACTTCTACGAGTGAGCTATTTCCGATCTCGACAAGGGGCTGCTGAGGCATGACGAGCTCACCAACCTTGGGTAGCACATCATAGACCCGGCCACTTTCAGCAGCGGTGAGAATAAACTCGTCACGCAGTGATCGCTGGATTGAGACGTTGAGTTCTGCTGCTTTCTTCTCCGTTGCCAGGCGGCGCTTCGTTGCCACATATCCATCATAGGCCTTTTCGAATTGCCGACGAGATACATCGAACTGAGTCTGAGCAACATCATACGCAGATTGCGAGGTTGCCTGTTGAGAAAGTAGGCGCCGAAGACGCGCAGCATTGGTTGAATCGAGCAACAGCCTGGCACGTGCAGATTCAAGGTCTGCTGCTACGGATCGAAGAAGAGCCCCTTCCCCACTGGCGTTCTCGCTGGCAAGTCCATACGCTTCTTGCGCAGTAGCAACGGCAAGCTCTGATGAGACAGCGCGAATGCGCAGCAGAGCCTGTCCTTTGGCAACGGTATCACCTGCAGTGACGAGGACTTCTTCAACGACGCCGGGAACCTTCGATGAGGCTCGATAGAAACCAACGGGGAATATCTTACCCGAGGCGTACACCGCTTGTGTGATGGTACGATGCGTGGGACGCACCGTTGCCTTATCCTTGGAACAACCATCGGCAATCACCAATGTCAGTGCCGCTGCTGCGATGAACAGCACGAAGTTGATACGACTCCTCATGATTGTTTCCCCGTATCGGTGGCAGATCCTCTGGATTGTAAACCACGGATGATTAGCTTGACGATGTCACCGAGGATGATCTCCTCCGTATCGTTGACCCACCCGGGCGGTATGAGATTGTTTCTCAGGATCATTACCGATCCCTTCATGGCAATAATGATCTCTGCCACGACCCGTCGAATTGGTCCATGCAAATGAAAGTACCCCTCTCGAACGCCTTGGTCCACAATCGTTTCCACAATGCGGATGAGCTGTTCATTGATTGCCACAAACTCTGCGATTACAGGATTTTCCGTTACCGAAGAAACCATCAGACCAACGTTTGTGTGCGTCATCATCTGGTAGAAGAACACGTTTTCCTGGGAGTACGAATGGAATGTCGTGAACGCCCGCTCGAGTTTTTCGGGAGGTGAAAGGGGGCTCTCTGTAACCACATTTATGGATTCCGTCAGCGTTCGCAGGTCATCGGCAAGTAGCCCCATGAGGAGCTCTTCCCGATTTCGGAAATACAGATACAGCGTCCCCTTGGCGAGTTCTGCCTCCTGGGCAATCCTCTCCATCGTCGTGGTTGCGATGCCATGTTTCAGAAAAGCCGCACGCGCAGAGGACAGAATATCTCTGCGCCTCTGGTCGCGCTCTCGCTCTTTGCGTTGTGTCGTTCCCATGCGTTCAGACCTGGACGCTTACTTGTTCAACACTGAACGAAGGTACTTTTGATCGATCTGCCCCGTTGCGCGATCAAAGTCGGCACGCGTTACATGATAGTCCACAAGCGCATTGATGGCATTAACCTTCGATTGCGCCAGAGACGTTTCGGCATCAGTGATCTCCAGCAGGCTGCCTGTTCCTTCACGGTAGCGGATTCGGGCGATCTCGTACCCCCGTTGTGCCTGATCGACAGTAGATTTCTGAGCCAGAGAACGCAGGCGGGCTGACTCTAACTGGTTTGTGAGTGTCCGCACCTGCAACTTGATTAGGTCGGTGATCTGACTCTTGCGTTCCATCGCCGAGCTTACGTCAATGTTAGCCTGCTCAACCTTTTCGTTTGTGCGCAGACCGTTGAACACGTTCATCGAAAAACTCAGCCCTACCAGCATACTTGATGCACTCTTCCAGTCGTTCAACGAGTTACTCTGGCCTTGGTTTTGCCACTGTCCGAAAGCTGCTAGCGTGGGGTAAAAGTCTGCTCTACTTAGGTCAACCATTCGACGTCCGACTTCGATCTGCTGATCGAGTGCCTTCAGATCTAGGTTCTCGCTCAGCGCCATGTCAACGGACGCATCGGCTGCTGGGGATTCAAGCAGACCTGGCAAGCTCGCCTCAGACACCGCAATGGAGTCAGTCAGATCCATCCCGATGTAGGTCTGCAATGCAGCAAGAGCGGCGTACCGTCCGGACTTTGCCTGCACCACCATGGGCTGCGCATTTGCCACGGCTACATCAGCTCGGATCTTATCGAATTCGGCAACCAACCCCTCACCGAAGAGTGCTGTGATGTTTCTCTGGACCTCTACGATATTGGTCAGAGTTGCTTCGGCAACCCGGGCATACCCAGAGGCAGCTACCGCTTGATAGTACTTTTTCTTTGTTTCTGTAACGACCTCAGCCGTTGCGGCTCGCAGCTGGGCTTCGGCCGCCTCGCTGTAGAGGCGGGAGGCAGAAATAGCCGTAATGACGGAACTATTGAACAGGATCTGCTGGATCTGCGTCGTGACGTTGTACCCATTGGTCAGTCCGAAGCGCAGCGGTGCAACAATACCAGTCACCGGATTTGGAAAGAAAAACACCGGCAGCTGCACGTTATGATTGAAGCCAGCCGAAACGTTAACTGACGGCAAGGCCGTTCCGTAGGCTTCGCGCACCTGTGATTCGGCACGCGAAACGGCAAGCTTGGCCACGGCAATGGCCTTGTTTTTTTTCAATGCCATATCGATCGCCTCTTCGAGCCCGATCTCGGCGGCACGGATCGATGACGTTGATGCGGCAATGAGGAAAATGACAGAAATACAGGCTCTGATGACCATCATACGGGCTTTCCTTGTTCAAATGACACACGGTCATTATTCTGACCGCGCGGCAAATATATGAACATCGGTCATTCTATGTGCATTTGGTCACTCTACTTCATGGTAAATTCGTGATTGATCAAAACACCGCCCATGCAATCAGACGATACGATCGAGCACTCGTTTCCTGAACTCACAACCATCAGGATTCGCGGAGCCAGAGAACACAACCTCAAAGGCATTGACCTAGATATCCCCCGAGATCAGCTCGTTGTTGTGACGGGGCTAAGCGGATCGGGCAAATCCTCCATTGCCTTTGACACGGTCTTTGCCGAAGGTCAACGGCGATACGTCGAGAGTTTGTCGAGCTATGCGCGACAATTCCTGGGCGTTATGAAAAAGCCCGATGTCGACATCATTGAGGGCCTTTCTCCGGCGATTTCAATAGAGCAAAAGAGCATCGGTACGAGCCCGCGGTCTACCGTTGGAACTGTCACCGAGATCTACGACTACCTGCGATTGCTCTTTGCCAAGGTAGGAGTGCAATACTGCGTAAACTGCACCATCCCCGTGCAGCAGCAGACGGTTGATCAAATCGTTACGGCAGTGCTGGCTCTCGGACTCGGCACCCGAATTCAGATCCTTTCCCCTGTTGTCAAAGGCCGAAAGGGGCACTATCGCGAACAGCTTGATACGTTTCGACGTCAGGGCTTTACTCGCGTGCGTATCGACGGCGAATTGCAGGAGATCACCGAAGGAATGCAACTCGCCCGATATAAGATGCATACGATCGAGCTTGTGATCGATCGACTGGTGGTAGAAGAAGCCCCGTCAAAAAGACTGACGGAAAGTATCGAGACGGCGCTCCACTTGGGTGAGGGAGGACTGACGATACTGTACGAATCTGCCCCCGACACCTGGAGTGAGAGTTTCTTCAGCACAAGCTATGCCTGTCCGCAGTGCGGGACATCCTACGAAACTCCTGCGCCCAACATGTTCTCCTTCAACTCTCCTTACGGAGCATGTGATACTTGTGACGGACTTGGAGAGATGCAGGACTTCGATCTGTCCTTTGTTGTTCCCGATTCCAGCCTGTCAATAGCCAAGGGAGGGATTGCCCCGCTTGGCGTGCGCCGCGACACCTGGCTCTGGAAGCAGGTTGTGGCCTGGTGCGAAGCGCATGATGTGTCTATGACTGTTGCCATTGATACAATCGATAAAGGCCTGATCGAGCAACTTCTCTTTGGCTCTGACGGTGCCACAACTGAGACTAGTCATCAGGGTCGTACCGTGAAACATACCTTCATTGGTGTGCTGCCGTCTATCCGACATCAGTACGAGCAGACGACGTCACTCTCGGTTAAAAAGGCCACAGAGAAGTACTTCTCCACGATAACGTGTCGAACATGTCATGGCGGACGTTTAAAGATCCCGCATCTTCACGTTCGCGTTGCCGATGCCACCATCGAAGAAATCTGTAAGCGAGACATCACCGACGCTCGCATCTGGTTCTCGGCCTTGCCACGGGAACTTAGTGATCGTCAGATGACAATCGCGTTTTTGATCTTAAAGGAAATCAATCATCGTCTCGAGTTTCTCGATGACGTGGGATTGAACTATCTCACGCTGAACAGGCGGGCTCGAACGCTTTCAGGGGGCGAATCACAGCGCATCCGCTTGGCGTCACAGATCGGATCGCGCCTTGTTGGCGTAACCTACGTACTTGATGAGCCGAGCATCGGGCTGCACCAGCACGATAACCGGAAGCTCATTGAATCGCTCAAACACCTGCGCGACCTTGGCAACACGGTTCTCGTGGTTGAGCACGATCGCGAAATGATTGAAGAAGCTGACACGATGATCGACGTCGGACCCGGAGCAGGTGTTCATGGTGGGTCGATCGTTTCAGTTGAGTCCCAAGAGAACCTGCGTCGGATTATCTCCGGTACTGCTGCTCCGCCAAATGAATCTGTCACGCTGAAGTACCTATGCGGTGCTTCCACTGTGTATCGTCCTCAGCATCGGCGTAGCGGAAATGGCCATCTCTTGCAGCTCACTGGAGCGCGTGGCAACAATCTGAAGTCGGTGGATCTTGATGTGCCTCTTGGTACCTTCACCTGCATCACTGGCATGAGCGGTTCGGGAAAGAGTACCCTCATCAATGAAACGCTCTACCCAATCTTGGCTCGTCACCTGCATCGCGCAGAGGGTCAGCCCCTTCCCTACTCATCGATCAAGGGGCTGGAGAGAATTGATAAAGTAATCGAGATCGACCAGACGCCGATCGGGCGCACTCCTCGGTCGAATCCTGCCACCTACACGGGACTCTTCACGCTCATCCGCGATTTCTTTACGCTCCTGCCCGAAGCCCGCATCCGCGGCTATAAAGTTGGACGTTTTTCCTTCAATGTTTCTGGCGGACGCTGTGAGGACTGTGAGGGCGTAGGCCTGAAGAAGATCGAGATGAACTTTTTGCCGGATGTGTACGTACCCTGTGACACCTGCGGCGGTAAGCGGTATAACGCAGAAACCCTGTCGGTGACGTTCAAGGGTAAATCTATTTCCGATGTTCTCGAAATGACGGTCGAAGAGGCGTTCGCATTCTTTACCGACATTCCGAAGCTTGCGGCTCGCCTCCGCACGCTTCTTGATGTTGGATTGTCGTACATCACGTTGGGACAACAGGCTACCACCCTTTCAGGGGGCGAGGCACAGCGAGTGAAGCTCGCCACCGAGCTGGCGAAGTCCTACACGGGCAAGACGCTCTATCTGCTGGACGAACCGACGACTGGATTGCACTTTGAGGATGTCAGCGTTCTGATGAAGCTCCTTCACCAGCTTGTCGATCGGGGCAATACGGTGGTGGTGATTGAACACAACCTCGATGTCATCGTCAGTGCTGACCACATCATAGATATGGGGCCCGGAGGTGGGAGTGACGGGGGTCAGATCGTGGCTACGGGCACGCCGGAAATCGTTGCGTCTGTATCGAATTCTCTCACTGGCTATTACATCGCCAAGGAACTGATAAAATAATCCCCTCGTTTTCGTGGGAGTGCAAGACTGCTGCGTGATAATCGTCATCACGGCGCGATGGAATGGTTCGTTGAATGGGGGGGGGATCCGGTGAACGTGCTTCAGTTTTATAAGGCAAACAGTTTTCTGTGAACGCGAACACGAAAAATCAGCTTCAGAGGTGCTTGCGCGATGTTGCCCAAGCATCGAACATTCAGGACGTTCATGGCTCACTCCATGATCGAAGCGA
>VEQR01000112.1 GCA_018883125.1 Candidatus Kapaibacterium sp. | reverse complement strand
CCCAGAATCCACCGTCGATTCTGATTTCTGGTTCCGAAAGCCCGGCATCGCGGCAGCGGCTGATCATGTCTCGGATGCCGGTTCCCATGCGCTCAATGTACTTGGCCAGATACATGGGCTCGGCAAGCAGCGGGTTGTGCGGAACAGAGGCGTGCGGGCCACGAAGTTTTTCAAGCGTCAACGTGGGCGGCAGGGATCCGGGGTTCCAGATTTCTAGTCGATCCTTGAAGAGCATGACCTGCACACTGGCATTGCTGGTGTAGTCGCGGATTAGGGGGCTAATGCGAGACTCAACAAGAACGACTCACACGTACTTGTATGTCATAAAGCAAACACCAATCAAAATCGTGACGCGGCATTGCGCGTGGATTCCGGCATGCGCGGGTGTGACCGCGTTACGTATGGATTCCCGCATTCGCGGGAATGACGGTGTCACGCATGGATTCCCGCGTGCGCGGGAATGACGGTTGTTGCGCGTGGGCCTGCGGGCGAGAAGTGCGTCTCGCCCCTACATCGCCGGTGCGAAGTGCGTTCGCGGGAATGACGGTGTCCGACGGGCGAGACGTGCGTCTCGCCCCTACAAAACCGTAATGACGCAATGCCCCCTATAACCTGTCACGTTCGAGCCCCCTACCAGCACAATGGTGTTGTTTCAACAACTATTGAATGGGCGGCAGACATGGGTAAGGCAAAGCACTCATCCAAAATCCGAATTTTAACTCCCTCGAATTCGAGGGAATTGTAATAGAGGTAGGCCTAAACGCCTTCTCGCTTACTCCGCGAAAGTGGATCGAAGGCAAAGGCGCACCTCCAAATGTCACGGTTACGCCAATCATCCGGGAAGCCCAGCAATGTATGGTCAACTTCGTAGCTGCAGATGAGGTTGTAGAGTCTATCTCGCCAAGAGTTGTCTGGCTGAATCTGATCGAGAAGGTACTGAAGTATGACGCAGGTATTGTACAATCCGACAGAGCCGGGGGCGAGAGATTTTTGTAGATCGTGTCTCTTAGGAATCTTCGGTAGAAACAGAGCGCGTCGATTCCAAAGACGGCCGTGGTGTGCAACGATATTTCGAACAACGGACAAATGGTGAAGCCATGAGGTAAGGACTTCTTGATGAACATGGTAGCAGCGCGCCACTCGTTGCCGAACTTCGGGCGGCAAGACATGACTGAACCAATATGATAGACTACCGAACGAGAGCATTTCGAAGGTGGTCCAAATTGGTGGCAGTTCCGATACCTGATTATCTGCTCTGCCCCCATGGGCGGCTGCTGTCACTTTACCCAACTCTGCCTTCAGCTGATTCATTGCACTCGTCCACCTCTCACGGTTTGATGCACCTGCCTCACTCACATAGCCATTTGGTTGATGTGACCGTGCGTACTCGCGCGACATCGTTGCGCGAAATGATATCTCGATCGCTTCGATCGCTTCAACGAACAGTATGCGAAGACGTCGATCGAATTCATAGAGTCGAAGAACATCACCGAACGTGGTTCTCGGCCTGAACCGCTTCGTACTGGGATCATCAACAAGTGGAATCCAGTATGCTCGAAGTCGGTGGAAACCAATGTGGGTCAAGGCATGATGCGCCGCTTCGTCATCATCGATGATCATTCCTCGACTCTTCAGGAGTTCGACGAGCTCGATTCGCCCCATGTACCGCTTGTCTGATGCGACAGACATACAGGACCTACAATGAAAAAACCCGCCAGTTTGAGGGTACGCTTACGCGCATAGCCTTGGCGGGTGTTGTTAATACAAAAGTACATCCGTTACGATGAATGTCCACAACACACCGTTTAGCTGTGCCATTTTTGTACTTCGAGCAATATCAAAGGTGGAATGTGACATCCAGGTTGCCGGTTGCAGGGAAATGCAAGGGATTCGCACAACGCCTAACACGCCATGCTGCAGCTCAGCCCACGGCTTCAGCCGTGGGACGCGTGAGATCGTTATTGCGCAAAGATTCCCGCGTTCGCGGGAATGACGGGGATGCGCATGGATTCCCGCGTTCGCGGGAATGACGAAGAAGCCCCCCCCCCTACAACCTCTTCCCCATCACGTCCTTCATGCGGATGATGCGCTCGGTGAGCGAGTCGATGTATTCGGGCCAATGCGATTCGTTGAAAATGTCGGTCTTGAGGAAGTCATCGATACTTCTTAATTCTTGGCTCGAACACTTGCTTGAACAACAGTAAACTCGAAACTGCCCAATCGCGGATGATTGCTAGCGTTGCCGAATCATCGTTGATGCTACCCGGACTATAGATGGCGATACGTGAAGCGCGCTTATCAGAGAGCTCCTCCCACTCAATCTGGATGTCGAAGGAGCTCTGTATCTCAGAAGATTGACTTTGCAGCTCCCTGAAGATGTGCTTATTCCTCTCGAAATCGTTCGTGTCGATATACAATTCTACACGAACGCGCTCTCCGCGTGCGAATGAGGTGCTGTATTGTAAACCAGAGACGCCGCTTGAGAACGAATACCAGTTCTGAGGCTGGCTCTTTGTCGCTTTTGTGAAGGAATGCTTATCCCGCAACACGTCAATCAACCCTTGAAAATACTCCACATATCTACGCTGTTGCTCTGTAATGTCTGACTGTGACGCTCTCTGGCTGGACTTTGTCCAGGTGTTTGGACTCGCCTTGAGCTTGAGATTCAGAGCGGGTCGTGAATTGTCAATCTGGATCAGCTCGATCTCCACACCAAAAAACGAAAGCTCGTCAGAAGTGTTCGCATTCAACCAATCTAATGCAGATCGATGCTCCTCGCGGAATTCCTCTGATATCCATACAACTACTTCAGCCTCATGAAATGAAGCATAAGTAATGAGCTGCCCAAGATGCTTGTGGTCTGTAGGGTTGAACTGATTCTCAATGACAACTTTGTGATTTGTAGAGAGGTCTCTGGCCAAGATATCAAGCGAGAAATCACCAGCTTCCGCCTCTCTAGTTATGAGCTCTAAATCCATACCCAGAAGCTCACTGAGACGGTCAAGGTTTGCCGCCAACCAAGGCGTGAAGTCAAGCGCCTCATGCTTCCACATCGTTCGCACATTGACCTTGCTGACTTTTCCTAGCATCATTGTTGCTCCAGTAGAATGTTTGATGTTTTGCACCAGATTGAACCTTCACTGAGCTCAGAGGTCCTGCTTGTGATGCAACCTGTTAACTCTCCACGTCTCAATCCTCAAAGTAATCCGTATCCAGCTTCTTGATAGTGATTTTCTTGGAGGGGGAAACGCCAACGTCGAACTCGACCATTAGTTCGGCAAGACGCTGACCATCGACGAGAACGACCTGCTTGGAGATGTTCTTCACGTATGTCAAAGCGTTCGAGTTGAAGTCGCTCGACGTTATGAAGATGCCCTTGGAGGCTCGCCGCTCCTCCAATGCACCCACGAACTTTTGAATCTCAACGCGGCCCACACTGGCCTGCCAGCGCTTGGCCTGCACGTATACGGAGTCGACCCCAAGCCGATCCTGATTGATGAATCCGTCGATCCCTCCATCGGCGGACTTTTGCGTATGAGTTACGCTTTCCTGTGTGTCCCAGCCATATCCCATTGCCGACAATACGTCCAACACAAGGCGTTCGAACTTGTACGGATCCATATTCGAGATTGCTGACAACAAGTCGCTAACAAGTTCCTGTTGAAGGCGTCCATACGCACGCTCGATCAGCTCGTGCGGCGTTGCTTCTTCGATGTCAGCCCCCTGGACTTCCTTTCCATCGTCCAGCGCTCGCTTACGAAAGCCCTCAAATGCAGGGAACTGCGTCAGAAAGGGAATGGTGATCCTCTCAGGTGGGTCCTTCAGTACGCCACGTCCCAGATCCGTCGAGATATACGTCGATCGCGCCGGTGATGATATCAACTCTGCTCTTTTTAGATACGACAGCGCCCATGCCACCCGATTGTGGAATGTACCCTGCAACTTGCTTGGAAGCATCTCTTGCAAGTCTTCGTCAGACAGCTGAAACTGCGCTGCAATCGATGCCCGTATATCACCCGACTTCATTGGTCCCTCAGAAGCCAATACTCGCAGCACAGGCAACATCAATGTCTGAAAGTCTGGGACAGCCATGAATACCTCAAATTGAGCACAATGCCATTAATAGGGCGCACGGATGAGGGATCCCCCCTACCCAATCCTCTTCTTCCCTCTGCACAGCATTGCGAGACTGCGCGGCGTCTTTTTTGTGTTGGACTTCAGGGTGACGACCTTACCGCCACCTTTACGGAAAGCTTCCAGGACCTTCAGCGCGGGGGAGCCGCATTCCCGATGGTCTCCGAGACGTACCTCGTAGCCGATGATCTCGTTATCGTCCGACAACAGAGGCGTTAGCACGAGCTGAGAAAGCGAATCGTTGCTGACGCGGATCTCTGGTATGCGATAGGGATTGTACCAGTTCAGGATCTTGCATTCCTTCTTGAGGACGAGCACGGGCATGCACGACTCGACAAGCGTAATCTGAAAGCTCTGTCCGCCAGCCGTGACCGTTGGCGATTCACACTCAGAGATCTGCAAAGCATACCTCGCCATATCAATTGCGTCAGGGATGTCCAGATTGAATGGCTCGTCCGCAGGAACGCATCGCGAATCGCCAGGCTTGCGCAACTCGATTGTCATCGACGGTTCACGGACGGTCGACTTCACAAGGACGCCCTGCTGATCAATCTGGGCGCGGACGCTGCCCTGAACAAACAACGGGGCGACTGGTTCGCATGTGGAGCATCCGGTTAGCATGCTAAGCAGCATGACGACTGAAAGAACAACGAGGGTTTGGCGAATCATAATGGCAACTCAAATGGTAAGAGAGTGGAATCACCTGAATGCATTACCACGCGAAAGAACTCACGGTCGTAGTCTGTCGCTGCACGAGAATACACCCATCGTGGTCGAGGGAAATTACGTTTCCTCCAGTTGGCTGGTATCTCGGCGTCATTGCCCGGCTGCCAATTGGAGCGCCGCAACTCTTCGAACTGCGCATCAGCAAGTTGCGGTAAATGACCGATGATGAACAGATTGACTGGTCCCTTTGCAGGGTCAAGCCCCATCATATCATGGTACCCTGCGTGAAATGCAGCGGTAAGCTTCGTTATGTCAGCCATTGGCCGACTGAGAATTGACATCTCCTCAACACATGAACGCACATGTTGCGAATCGTTCACAACCGTACGGTCCATGAAGGTTGATGTCGAATCGATATAGACAACAAATCGCATGGAATCCGCACCCTTTGTCGTCGCTAGCAGCTCACTTACGAGTTTGAGCTGATCTGTTGGCGTAAGAGTCTCAGCTGGCAACATGACTAGGGTATGCGTGGTTCTCTTCACAACACTGCGTAAATGATACCAGAGAGATGCACCGAGGAGACCGATTAGCACAACTCCTGCTGCGAATATCTTAGGGTCTATTCGCTTCGTCTCAACAACCTCATATCTGCGCACGAAGTCCTTAAGAAGCTGAACGGTCTGTGGAGAAAAGGCGTTGCGGTTATCACCAGTTGCAGTCGTCAAGCACGATGAAAGAAACTCTGCATAGTCTCTGGTCAAAGAACGCAGCCTACGTTCGTCTTTGAGCTTCCTCGGCTTGTGCACCGCAATGTTGCGCCATTCGATCAATACACTCAGCTTCTTTCTGAACATTGGTTCTAGGTTGAATCGTTCATCAAGATTCGGATGCCATCCCTTCGCCAACCTCTTGACATATGACGTGCCGGTTGCGAAAGCAGAGAAGTGCAACAGAAACAACATGTCGTACTCTGCCAAAGACGAGCGCTCCATCCAATCATCATCATTTACATTGGTCAGTCCTTTATAGAGGCGGTTGGCTTCTATAGGATCGTGCTTTGTCTCGATGAACCTACCGACGATTGAAGTGAGATATTCCTTGTCAACAGCAGCGAGACAATCGACCAAAAACATTGCAAATGGCAGTCGTGCCCGCTCGATCAATTCTTGGGCGATAATGGCCCGTTCTGACGCGAGTTTGTCCGCTGGGTTTAACGCCTTGGAATCCGACTTGGTTGATTTATCACTCATTATCCGCCCTATATTTACATCCAGAGAGTCCG
>VEQR01000111.1 GCA_018883125.1 Candidatus Kapaibacterium sp. | reverse complement strand
GCACCGTGGCGTCGATCTTCTCAACCACGCTGGGGATCTTTGGCGGCGCGCACATCGGGAATGCGAGCGACATGCTGCGTGCCATAGAGAGAGGCAGTCCGAGCTCGACGCGTCCCTTCTCCTACGATATCACCAACCCACGTCAGGAGATCGCCCATGCAATGGTATCGGTTAAGGGGCATGCACAGCTCTCCGAGGACGAGCGTCTGGTGCTCACCGTTGGACATCAGGTCAACGACCGTAATGAGTTCGACGGACACAACGTGCGTATTCTTGGCCGCGGAACCGATCCCATCGCGCGCGCGGCCGATTCGATCGCACGTTTGCAAAAGGCGCTGTCCACGCCGGCAATGAACCTTGTGCTGAACACCACCTCGCTGGATGCCTCGCTGGAGCATGCGCTTTCCGAACGTGTGCGCGGCACGGCAGGCATCTCTTCGATGTGGCAGCTCAACGAACGGTCCGGATCAGTGATCCTCATCCCGGACTATCGGCTGTGGGGCATCGGGGCCTTTCTGTACGAGTCGATCATGCTGCACGACGTGACGATAAGCGCCGGACTGCGCTATGATGTGCGTGATCTCAAGGCGCGCATCATCAATCGGGCCACAAGTGAAGCCCCCTTGCAGTATCGGCGCTGGCAGAACTTCAGCGCCAGCATCGGAGCGCTCTGGAATCCGGTCGAGAATCTCACACTCACCTGGAACGTGGCCTCCTCGTGGCGTCCGCCCCAGGTGAACGAGCTCTACAGCAACGATGTGCATCACGGCTCGGCATACTACGAGATCGGGGATAGCACTCTTGCCAGTGAGCGTACGCTGGGCAGCGATGCGGGACTGCGATACGAGGTGGGGGGGACGACGATCGAAACGTCGGCCTTCATCAATCGCATGAACGATTACATCATGGCCGTTCCCGATCCGGCAAATCCCACCGTCACCGTCCGGGGCACATTCCCAACGTATCGATTCACGCAGATGATGGCACGTCTCTACGGGGGCGACATCAGTCTGACTGTGCCGCTCCATGAGCGCGTGAACGTGTATGGTCAGGCCTCGTTCGTGCGTGGCGACGATCTCGACCGCAATGAACCGCTTCTGTTCATCCCCGCTGACAGGGGGCGAGTTGGTCTGCACCTGCATGCCGATGATGTGGGCCCCATTCACGATGCCTTCATCGACGTGTCGATGCAGGGCGTGCGACGTCAGAACCGTGTGGTTCCCGGACGCGACTATGCCGAGCCCCCTGCCGGATATGCCCGAATGGACATGTCTCTCGGTGGCGTCATCACCATGCCCTATAATCTGCCGGCGCGGCTGACGCTCTCCTGCACCAATCTCTTTGACGCCGCCTATCGCGAGTACCTAAGTCAGTACCGGTACTTCGCAGACGATCCCGGACGAAACATCATCCTTCGATTCACCACCACTTTTTAGGAGCACCGCTATGCGTTCACTTCTGGTCGCGCTTACGCTGACCTTTGTGCTGACGTCATGTGATCATCTTGATGATCCGCATGATCATTCTGGCGACCACGACGCCGTTACCACCGTTACGCTGACGCTCGTTGCGCAGGGTACGTCCGATACTACTCGCGTAACGTGGGAGGATCTTGACGGTATTGGTGGCAACAATCCGAATCGGATCGACACGCTCTTTCTTCGGCCTGCAACCATCTATCTCGGATCGGTCACCTTTGAGAATAGGGCAACGTCACCAACCGAGAATATCACAGAAGAGGTGCTCAAAGAAGCCGATGAACATCAGGTGTTCTATGCCGTCAGCAATAGTCTGGGTGAAGTTCAGATCCTGGATAAAGATGGCAGGGGGCTTCCGCTCGGTCTCGTCTATTCACTCTCCACGGCGGCAACTGCCGCTTCTGTGCCGGGAGTGCTGACGCTTTCGCTCTATCACTTTGACTCGGAATCCTCCAAGAACGGCACCGATCCGGCGGATGAAACAGACGTTGAGGTGAGCTTTCCCATGATCCTACGGTAGGGGAAAACCCATAATCACGCAATGGCCTGCGAATGTGCATATTCGTGCACTCGCAGGCCATTCTTCATGACGTCTGACATTCTCACCACTCCTCTGGAATCGATCCGTTTCGTCGTCGTGGACGTTGAAACGACTGGCGGAACGCCGCGCGACCATCGCATGACGGAGATCGCCATGTGCGTGGTAGAGGACGACGTGATCGTGCGCCGCCACGAGTCGCTGATGAATCCGCACCTGCCGATTCCCGACTACATCCAAATGATGACCGGCATCACCAATGCCATGGTGGCCGAAGCACCCGAGGAAGAAGTGGCCATGCAGCCGGTGATCGCCGAGTTGTTCGCCGATGACCAGGTTGTGGTCTTCGTCGGTCATAACGTCGGCTTTGACTGGAGCTTTGTCGAGGCAGCCATTGAACGCATGGAAGAGGTGCCGCCCGACATTCATAAGGTCTGTACGTGTAGACTGTCTCGACGTCTTAGTACGGGGCTTGCCAAGCACAATCTCGGCGCCGTAGCAGAACACTATGGTCATGTGATCTCGGCACGTCACCGTGCCATGGGCGACACCGAGGCCACGGCACAGGTGCTCATCCGGCTGATTGAACGTGCCCGCACCGAGCACGAGGCCGCCACGCTGGAGGACCTCATAGCGCTACAGCATGTGCAGCGCACTGCCTCCAAGACCATGTCGGCCGCGGCTGCCAAGCGGCGTACCATGCTCGCCCCCTACCTGCGCGAGTTGCCCGAGGATCCGGGCGTGTATTACTTTCTGAACGCCAAGAAGCAGGTTCTCTACGTTGGCAAGGCCAAGTCGCTGCGCTCGCGGGTGATGTCGTACTTCAACGATGCGCCACTGCATGGACGCAGCGTGCAGAAGATGATCCGATATGTGCGGCACATCCGCTGGGAGGTTACGGGTACGGAGCTGGCGGCAATTCTGTTGGAGTCGAGAGAGATCAAGCAGCGTCTGCCGGTGCACAATGTTGCATCGCGCAAGTACCGCGCTCCGGCGTTTTTGAAGATCACCAAAGAGTCCTTCCCGCGTCTCGAGCTTGCCTCAAGCATTGAGTCCGACCAAGCCGAGTACTTCGGCCCATTCCGCAGTCACCGCATGGCGCAGCGCATCCTGGAAATGGTTGTGCGCGAGAATAAGCTTCGCACGTGCGCCGGCGAGCTGCATCCGCACGTTGATATCCGTCCGTGCTTTGACTTCCACATCAAGCGCTGCGACGGTCCGTGTGCACTGCATCAGACGATCGACGATTACAACGAATGCGTCGACGAGGCCCGACGCTTCCTCAGCAACGTCGAGCAGGGGGCTGTGGGACGCCTGCGCACGCAGATGGAGCTTGCCGCGGCTGAGCTCGATTATGAGCGAGCCGCCGTCCTGCGCGACGGAATTCGCGAAGTAGAGCGGGCAATGCTACACGCCTCGGATCGCCCCCTTGCGGTTACCGACACCAACGTGATGATATTCGTGCCTGTGGGCGAGAAGAGCTCTACGATCGAGGTCTATGCACTGCGTGCCGGACGTCTGGCATTTCAGCGAGAAGTGGGCCTGAAGGCACCGAAGGATGCTATCATTGCAGAGTTAACGCACCTCTTTGCTGAGCCCGCGCCCACGTCGCGCTTCACCAGTCGCGAGCTGAATGAATTGCAGATTATCACCGGTTGGCTCTATGGACGCCGGGAGCGTGCCCACACGTGCGTTGTGCATTCGCCCGAACTTGTTGCTGACCTTGTGCACGCGGCCTTTGGTCAGTTCGTGCAGGCCATTGCCGACGTAGCCCGTGCCGCACCCCCGAGCGAATATTCTCAGCTGCCCGAGTACGATGACCTCGGCTCTTGACGACATCTACAACGATGGCTTTGCCGTTGTGGACGTGCGCACCCCGGCAGAGTATACGCAGGGGCATATCGTGGGGGCTAAAAATCTACCGTTGTTTACCAACGAAGAGCGTGCTGAAGTTGGCACACTCTACGTGCAGACGTCGCGCGAAGCGGCTATCCAGCGTGGCCTGGAACTAGTGGGCCACAAGCTCGCGTCATTTGTCTCAGCTGCCCGCGCGCTTGGTAAGCCCCTTATCGTCTATTGCTGGCGAGGGGGCATGCGCAGCTCATCAATGTCGTGGCTCTTCACAACAGCAGGCCTTCAATCCCGCACCATCCCGCGTGGCTACAAGGGATTTCGTCAGCTCGCACACGAGCGCATCGCGCAGCCATGGCAATGGCACGTGGTCAGCGGTAAGACCGGCTCGGGCAAAACCACGTATCTGCGGGAGATGGCATCAAGGGGCGAGCAGGTCCTCGACCTCGAAGGTCTGGCAAATCACCGCGGCTCATCCTTCGGCGGCATCGGTCTGCCGCCGCAGCCCACCACCGAGCACATGCTGAACCTCCTCCATCATGCCATGCGCGACTTCGATGAAGCGCGCCAAGTTTGGCTCGAGGATGAGAGCCGCACCATTGGCCGCGTCCATCTACCGGAGCATCTTTATAACTGCATTCGATCAGCACCACGTCACGAGCTTGATGTCCCGATCGATGTCCGCATTGCCAACCTCGTGACTGAATACGGAGCCCTTCCCACCAACGAACTGGCCGCCGCATTTGAACGTATCCGTGAGAAGTTCGGAGGAGAACGCACCCAACGCGCCCTTACCGCCCTCGAAGCCGGCAACCTGGCCCTTGCCGCCGAGATCGCCCTCGAATACTACGACCGGACGTATGAGTTCAGCGCAAAGCGCAGATGAAGGGCCCGGCACAGGCCGGGGCCCAGGTGTCACAGAGAATTGCCCCTTCGTAAAATTGCCAATGGCTTCAGCCATGGGACAGAAGGCAATGACCAAGTAACAGACTAGCATGCACAGGATTGTTGATTCCCCTTGGGAAAAGATGCAGCCGGAAATGACAGAACTGCTACTGATTGGTAGCCTGTCCAAGGTACACTCCGTCTTCCGTGGCAATGAAAAGCTGACTCTTGCCGGTTTCACTCTGTTCGTAAAGCTTCATGTCCCAAACTGAACTCGGCGAACTATGCCACGGAATGTTCGATCCAATAAATACCACTTCATCATTCGACACATTGACTTTCGCGACGATCCCCCGTCCAATAATGTTGGAGAACTCGGAGAATCCACCCACAGCAACATGCCGAGAACACTGACATGTAGCTACTGCCCAGATGTTGACTCCTTGCAACCAGTGCCGCGTCCATGTTCTTCCTCGATCACAGCTTTGGAACAAGCCCGGTGTTCGATTCGTGCTGTCAAATCCGGCAGAGATTCCGAAGCGAACACTCTGATCAGAGGTCGATGTGATGATTCGAGGTATCTCACAGTACGCGTCGGGTGTAATCACAGCCGTCAGCTCAGACGTTCTGCTTTGAAGATCTGAGCGTAACAGCTTGCCGTACTTGCATCCAAGGAGAACGGTATCCGATTCGTCTGGACTAAGATTGATCGAGCAGATTGACCCTGTCATTCCAGTCAGCGAAGAATTCCAGATAACTCCACGATCATCGGAGTACTCAAGTTCACCGCGACTGAAGTTGGCTGACACTATCCGCACGCCATTCCCACGCCTGACAACTTTCAGACATTCACCAACGTAATTCGTCAGAAAGTAGTCGTGTCGTCGAATGACCGCCCAGCTCGCACCGCCATCATCTGAACGATAGATACCCTGCATCAGTATACCCGATGCGAACACAATACTCGGATTAAGTGGGTCAAACACGATGTTCGTAATGCGTCCCTGAGGATTCGAGGTATCTACCACGATCCGGCGAACAACTCTGCGCTCTTCGAAATGATAAACACTAATAAATCCGCCTTGTGATGCATACCAGACTTGATCCGGACTGTTCGGATTGACCATAATGCAAAACGCCGCAAGGGTATCAATGACAGTCCAGATGAGTGTAGAGTCGAAAATGCAGGGAGTCATTTAGCGCTAGCGTACAATAGATGAAATAGCATGCCTGCATGAATCCCCCTTGATGACCACCTGGTAGAGACCTGGGCCGAGTTCGGAGGGAATTTGGACATGAACGATTTTCGCGGCCTGATCAAGGGGCTGAACCGACGTGCGGGTGATGCGT
>VEQR01000110.1 GCA_018883125.1 Candidatus Kapaibacterium sp. | reverse complement strand
ATACTCGTGGTGACGTGCTGAGTGATCCGAAGAAGATTCGGATTATCAATCTTGGTGCCATAAATCACGACGGTCTTGATTACGCTCCAACGATCAGTGCTGACGGGAAGACTCTCTACTACGTTTCAGAGCGTCCGGGCAGCAAATACAACGTGACGGAAGGACGCCCATCGCACGACTTCTGGAAGGCGATTAAGGCTGACAATCACGACACGACGTTCGGTGATCCGATCAACCTCAGCGAGATCAACCTAACGAGCGACGAAGGCGCAGCGTCGATCGCCGCTGATCGTCAGACGCTGTACTTCACAGGATGTAATCGTCCGGGTGGTATTGGATACTGCGATATCTGGGAAGCAAAGGTTGATGGCGACAAGTTCACAGAACCGAAGAACCTTGGCCCGAACGTGAACACCGAGTTCTGGGAATCGCAGCCGTATATCGCTCCCGACAAGTCACGCCTGTACTTTGCCTCAAATCGCCCGTCTCCGAATCACCCTGATGAAGAAGATGAGCGCGACTTTGATATTTGGTATTGTGATTGGGATGATGACCTCGGCGAGTGGAGCAAGGCAAAGAACCTTGGAGCAGATGTGAATACGCCTGGCAAGGAATCAGCCCCCTTCATCGCCCCAGATGGTCGCACGCTATTCTTTTCCTCTAATGGTCACAAGCCGAGCGTAGGGAAGCTTGACTTCTATCGCACGAAGAAGACCGGTGAAAAGGACAAAGAGGGTCGCGATCGCTGGAGCAAGCCAGAGCTTCTCCCTGCACCGATCAATACACCTGATGACGACTTCTTCCTGTCGATGCCTCCATCCGGAGACGTTCTCTATTTCTCGTCGGACCGCGAGGACATCAAGGGAGCAAAGGGTGAGTTAGATATCTACATGGCCTTCATCCCAACCTTTACACGCGCCGTAAACGTTATCGTTTCGGTCGTTGATGAGTGTACAGGTCAGAACGTCCCAGCCACGATTAGCTACAAGAACACTCTGACGGGCCGTGAGGCAAGTGGTGAGGTCACAACGGAAACTGTTGAATCCAACGTGATCGTTGGAGATGATGACTACGGAACAGGCAAGCAGAAGGCTGGTTCGGTTAATCTGACCGTCACTGCTACGTCCCCTACCTATGGTCAGCGCAGCATTACAATCCCTGTTCAATACCCTGGTGTGACAACGAACAGCGATGATGCGAAGGTTGTAACGGAAATCCGCAAGACTATCACGTTGGGTCAGCGTCCAACGCTTGCAGCTGATATGGAACTATCGGACTGGGCGAAGAAGAAGAACAATAATTTCAAGGGTCTGGTCATCGAAGAGCGTGCAACGATTCAGCTCTTCCCGCTCCTCCCGTACGTGTTCTTTGATCTAAGCAGCGGCACAATGCCTGCCCGGTACAAGCGCCTTACGGCTGCGCAGACGGGAAGTTTCACAGACGAACGCCTGCCCGGCGGTACACTCGACAAGTACTATCACACGCTCAACATCTTCGGATACCGCCTTCGCAAGTATCCGAACGTCAATGTCGACATCGTCGGTTGTACCGATGAGACAAACGAAGACAAGAACTCGCCGCTTCCGAAGCAGCGTGCACAGGTTGTCTATGATTACCTCAAGAATGTCTGGGGCATCGCCGAAAGCCGTATGAAGATGACGGCACGGGGCTGGCCAGAGCTTCCTTCGAATAAGAAGGACACGAATGGTATCGTCGAGAACCGCCGTACGGAACTTGTCTTCTCGGGTTCGAAGGATGATCTCTGGAATGTGCAAAAGCCGATCGAAGATCGTGATCCAACACTCTTCCCGTCTCCGGCAACTCTGACGTATTCCATGAAGAACGGTATCGACAACAACATTGTGGCATCTCGTCGTGTCGAAGTCTTCCGCAACGGTAAGCCATGGAAGACGGTGAAGGATCTGAACATCACAGATGCTACAACAAAGTGGGACTGGCAAAATCCCGATGCAGAATTCCCACAGGAAAAGGGTCCAGACGGAACGCCCGAGTTCAATCTGCCACCGTACAAGTCCGTTCTGATCGTTACGTCAAAGAACGGCCAAGAATGTAAGTCGGACACCGTTACAACTCCGGTAAAGCGTGTATCCTCAAAGAGTCTTGGTGTTGACAAGGGCGATGTTAAGACACTTGAAAAGTACAACCTGATCCTCTTCAAGTTCGACTCACCGGAAGCCGGCGAACTGAACGAGCGCATCATGTCGACGTGGGTGTACCCACGCGTCAAGAAGTCGTCGACGATCCGCATTGAAGGACACACAGACGTTGTTGGTCTGGACACACGGAATAAGAAGCTCTCTGAGCAGCGTGCCGGTACAGCCGAGAAGTTCATCAAGTCCACCGGTTCTGCCTATTCTGAAATGTCGACTCGCGGAACTGGCGAAGAAGAGCCGCTCTACTCGAACGACTCCCCGGAAGGACGCTTCTTCAACCGTACGGTTCAGGTGATCATCGAAACGCCACTGGCCGATGCTGAACTTGAGTAAATGAATTTGAACAATTGAATCTCTGCGAGCGCTCAACCTATCGGTTGAGCGCTCTTTTTTTGACGCTGCCCTAACTTTGCGACTATGATCGAATGGAATGCAGACCCAATCATTGGTACCATTGGCCCCTTGCAGCCGAGATGGTACGGAGTGCTCTTTGCCAGTGCCTTTCTTTTCAGCTACGCTGTAATGAAGCGAGTGTTTTTGCGAGAGGGCAAGTACCAGAATGATCTCGATCGACTGACGATCTACATGATGATCGGAACGGTCCTTGGTGCACGGCTTGGGCATGTGCTGTTTTACGAGCCTGGCATCATTCTTCAAGATCCTCTAGAGGTGATAGCGATATGGCACGGCGGTCTTGCCAGTCATGGCGGCGCGATCGGCATCATCCTGGCAGTGCTTCTTTTCAGTCGCAACACGCCGGGCTTTTCGATGACCTGGCTACTCGACAGGTTATCGATCGTGGTTCCATTGTCAGGCATGTGCATTCGTATGGGCAACCTGATGAACTCGGAGATCATCGGACGTCCGACGGATATGCCATGGGGCTTCTGGTTCATGCGGATTGATGTTGTGCCAATTGCGCGCCATCCAACGCAGATCTATGAGGCGCTGATCTGCCTCGTGCTGTTCCTGCTGATGATGCAGTTGTATAGGAAGGGGCTGGCATCATCCCGACCAGGATTCATGATCGGCCTGCTAATGGTTCTGCTCTTTACGAGCCGATTCTTCGTGGAGTTCTACAAGGAAGTTCAGGAGGCATTCGAGGCATCATTGCCGATCGACATGGGGCAGATCCTGAGCATTCCGTTCATCATAGCAGGCATCATTCTCATCCTGCGTTCGGGCCGCACTTCGTCGGCGAGATAAGCCCCCTTCGACCTATTTTTGCCGTCCCCTTCATCAATCAGTGAAAACATCATGAGCATCTCTACGATCACCGTCATTGGCGGCGGAACCATGGGTAATGGTATCGCGCACGTTGCCGCGCAGAGCGGTTTTTCCGTCACCCTCGTTGACGTGTCCGATGCAGCCGTCGAACGTGCCATGAAGACCATCACCGGAAATCTTGAACGTCAGGTCAAGAAAGAGACGATCACCGCTGAGCAGATGGCCGAGACGCTTGGGCGCATCTCAACGACAACGGATCTTGAGAAGGGGGCTGACAATGCAGACCTCGTGATCGAAGCCGCAAGTGAGCGGTTGGAGATCAAGCGTCAGATCTTCGATACACTCGATGCCGTGTGCAAGCCGGAGGCCATCTTGGCTTCGAACACATCGTCGATCTCCATTACGGAGCTGGCAGGGGGCACCAAGCGCGCTGACAAGTTCATCGGCATGCATTTCTTCAATCCCGTTCCGGTGATGAAGCTATGCGAGATCATCCGTGGTCTGGCCACGAGCGACGAAACGTATGCTACCATCAAGGCCATGGCCGAGACAATGGGTAAGGTGCCTGTTGAGGTACAGGATTATCCTGGCTTTATCTCAAATCGCATTCTGATGCCGATGATCAATGAGGCCATCTACTGCGTGATGGAAGGAATTGCCTCTGTCGAAGACATCGACACCGTAATGAAGCTTGGTATGGCGCACCCTATGGGACCGCTGACACTTGCTGATTTTATCGGTCTGGATGTGTGTCTGAGCATCATGGAGGTGCTGCACAACGGACTTGGAGATTCCAAGTATCGTCCGTGCCCGCTGCTACGCAAGATGGTTGCTGCCGGACATCTTGGCCGGAAAAGCGGCAAGGGCTTCTACGCCTATTGATTACAGATCGTACAGTTCTGAACGACAGACGCAAGGTGGCGGTGGAGTGATGATCTGTCGCCCTGCAGTCCCATGATCTGACGTATCTCTTGGCGATAGTGATCCACTGCCTTGGTGGACTTAAAGACGATGGCAGCGATCTGGGCTGTTGAGAGTCCGTCGATGATGCAGATCGCAACAACCATGAGATGATCCGGCATGGCCGGAAAATGATGGCGCAGACATTGCTCGAGCTTGGCATCCCGATAGAGAATTTCGCGTTCAGCCTGTGTTAGCTCGTCCTCGTGACGTACAAGAGCCCGCAGCTCGTCGTTGAGACCCTTGGCAATATTTTCAGAGATCGCTCCGGAGCTCGCTAACACGCCAATCTGTTCAACGACTCGATTGATACCCTCGCGCTTGCGCTTTAGCTGTCCATGCAGAACCCGAAGGATCTGTTCGGCGTCAGATTGAACGGATGTCGTGGTAGCCATACAGTTGAGTGTTGGTCGGTGAACAGTTGGCGCCGTGTGGCCATTGGTAAGATACGCCTTGAACAACCAAATACCGTTTCGAATGATTCCCGATAGGCCGTGCTACGTCCCCCTTCGATGGACTTTGCGACGTGATCTCCGCTTCCGCTATGCGATCGTAGTTGTAGATTCGGGGCATTCACTGGAGCTTATGGAATGAACCCACCAAGAGACAACGACCTTTTGACGTGGCACCGATACTTCGCGATAGAGGCTAACAACTCGGCATGGAAGCAAACTCTCGACCACGCCGAAGTGCGAAATGTGTTGAACATTCTCGCGCAGGCGTATGTTGCTTCCTACCATTGGTCTCAGTGCGGGACTGAGCTCAATGTCTTCCGCGCAAACGTTCTTTTGGCTCACGCTCATGCCTATTGTGGTCACGGTGCAACTGCGCTGGAGTACGTCGAACGCTACCGTGCATACATGCAGAACAATCCCGTAGAGGGATGGGAGAGGCCATTCGCGTCGATGATCCAAGCGCAGGCCGCATTTGTAGTGGGTGATTTCAAGCTTCACGCTGAGATGTACGCAGAGGCAGCAGACCTCATTGACGGTATTACTGATCCAGGTGATCGCGAGGTTATTGAAATGACCTGGGCAAATATTCCTCGGCCCTAAAACCAGCGCGCGTTGTCGGGGTGAACGTACCACGTAGTATGTGTGCCCACCGCAAGATTCGGGTTGTCAGTCCGGCGCATGGTCACCGCTGCTTCCTCCGTGCGTGCATGGACCAGCCATTCGTGCCCCACGAACTCGATAGCAGTTATCGTAACGGGAATTACCAATGCCCCCTGTGAAGAGACAACATCTATTCTTTCCGGCCGCACACCCATGATGCGTCCGTCGAGCGGGATGAGGTTCATCGGCGGGCTGCCGGTGAACGAGGCCACAAAGGTATTGGCCGGACGATCATAGATCTCTGCCGGTGTACCAACCTGCTGGATCATACCATTGTTGAGGATCGCCATCCGGTCGCTCATTGTCATTGCTTCCACCTGGTCGTGCGTAACGTAGACCGTCGTAACTCCGAGCTCGTGTTGCAGGGTGCGGAGTTCGGTGCGCATGTGTGTGCGCAGTTGCGCGTCGAGGTTGGAAAGGGGCTCATCAAACAAGAACACGCGTGGACGTCGGATGATCGCCCGGCCAACGGCAACGCGCTGGCGCTGTCCGCCCGAAAGCTGCTTAGGACGTCGATCTAGGAGATCCGTAAGACCAAGCATGTGTGCAACGCGATCGACCGATGACCGTATGCTCTCGACTGACTCCTTGCGGCTCTTCAATGGGAAGGCCAGGTTCTCGGCAACAGTCAAA
>VEQR01000109.1 GCA_018883125.1 Candidatus Kapaibacterium sp. | reverse complement strand
ATCGAAGGGCGATCGCCGGATATCGCCGCAATAGGCTTGGGTGTACCGGGAATCGTTGACCCCGATACCAAGCATGTGCAGGCGCCGCCGAACCTTCCGGGATGGGACGATGTGGATCTCCTCTCGCGTCTGCGGCAGGTGACAATGAAGCCCGTTGATCTTGAGAACGATGCCAATGCTGCGGCGCTGGCAGAGGCACTGATGGGAGCCGGAGTGAATGAGCCGAACTTCCTCTATGCAACACTCGGTACGGGCATCGGCGGTGGGGTCATTCTGAATGGCAAGCTCTACCGTGGACCGCATGGAGATGCGGGTGAGATCGGCCATGTCATCATGGATGCCTGGGCAAGGGAAGGGGCTCGCGACCCGCGAGCGTTTCGTACTGCCGTGCTGGAAGACTACGTTGGCAACGCCGGTATCGTGATGATGGCACGCCAGGCCGGACACAATGTGCAAACAGTTGCAGAGATAACAGATGAGCGTATTCTGCGCGAAGCCGGACGCGTGATCGGCATTGGTATGTGCACGGCAATGGCCGTGCTGGGTCTGCGCGTGCTCATCATTGGTGGGGGAGTATCACAAGCCCCCTACATCATCGAGACCATTCGCGAGACGATTCAGCACAGGGCCATTCCCACAATCGCTGCTCATGCAACGATTCTTCCGGCGAAGTTTGGTGCTCATGCCGGACTGGTTGGTGCGGCCGCCGTTGGGCATGCCGTCATCGTGCGCTGATGTCGTAACTTTACGACTTTCCAACCATCCTGTTCGCCTGATTCCATGCAGAATTCCAACAGAACGCTTCACTACGCGTTCGCGAGCATTGCGTTTATCGTTTCGCTGATCACGTACCTGATGACGGTACAGCCTACAGTGCCGTTCTGGGACTGCGGTGAATTTACCTCGGCAGCTGTGCAGCAGCAGGTTCCGCATCCACCGGGTGCTCCGCTGTTCCTGATGATCGGCAAGGTGTTCCACCTTCTGCCATTCGGCGATCCAGGTTGGCGAGTAAACCTCCTATCGGTCTTTGCCAGTGCCGCAACCGTCTTGCTGTTGTATCTCATCACCGTGCGTGTGATCCGCAACTTCTTTACGGAAGACCTTGGCGAGATCGGCAATGCTCTGATGGTGTATGGAGGGGGCTTTGTAGCGGCCATGACCTTTACGTTTACCGATACGTTCTGGTTCAATGCCGTTGAGTCTGAAGTATACGCCGCATCGTCGCTCTTCGTGGCCACTATCGTGCACCTTATGATGGTGTGGAACGAGAAGGCCGATGATGCTGGACATGAGAAGTATCTGCTTCTCATCACCTACCTCATTGGTCTGTCTATCGGCGTGCACTTGCTGTCGATCCTGACGATCTTCTCGCTCGTTCTGCTGGTGTATCTCCGCAAGTATCCATACTCGACGAAGTCGCTCTTTGTTACGCTTGGTGTGGGACTTGGATTGTTTGTGCTGATCTACAACGTGATCATCATGAAGTTCCCGGCGCTGTTTGCGGGCAACTTGCCGTTCTTCAAGACGGATGCGGGCGAGTTTCGGATCGAGGACAACGTTCTGTTCCGTCTGATCGGCGTTGGCTTGATCGCTCTCGGCGCCTACGGCGCATGGTACGGTGCCCGCAATAAGAAGGGCATTATCTCGCTGGCATCGTCCGGCTTCTTGCTCCTTATGCTCGGCTATTCAACGTATGCACACATTCTGGTTCGGGCGAATTCCAATCCACCGATGAACGAGAACAAGCCGGAGAACTTCTCGAAGCTTGTCAGCTATCTCGGCCGTGAACAGTACGGAGAAGCCCCATCGTGGCCGCGTCGCTACCAGAGCGAGCAGCGTTTCGTGAACAACTACCTCAAGTACGGCAACTGGGTGCAGCCGCCGATCAAGGCCGTTGAGCGGAAGGACGGGGCTCGGTATTCACGTCCGGACTTTGGGAACTGGAAGACCGACGGACGGTCACGATTCAACTCGTCGGAGTTTGAGTATCTCTGGGATTACCAGATCGACCACATGTACCTGCGCTACTTCTTGTGGAACTTCATGGGCCGCGTCAGCGACGTGCAGGATGCGCCCGCCGCAAGCCCCTTTACCAATGCCTCCACCATCGATGGCTTTACCTACAAGAACGGCTATGCAGCGCACTATCCGATCAACTATTACGCGCTGCCACTGCTGCTCGGACTCTTTGGTCTGGTGTATCACTTCGTGCGCGATAAGCGCATGGCATGGGTGTATCTGATTCTGTTCCTCATGACGGGTGTGCTGGCGGCGATCCAGCAGAATCAGCAGAATCCGCAGCCCCGTGAGCGCGACTACTTCTACGTGTCCTCCTTCATGGTCTTTGCCATGTGGTCGGGCATGGGCGCCTTCTTCCTGATGGAAAAGCTACGCAACAATGTTGCCCTCATCGGTGCATCGCTGGTGGGAGTGCTGGCCATTGTGCCGATCAATATGGCCCGTCAGAACTGGTTCACGCACTCGCGTGCCGGTAACTATCTGGCCTTCGATTACGCCTATAACATCCTGCAGTCGGTTGAACCCAATGCCATCATCTTTACCAATGGAGACAACGACACCTTCCCGGTGTGGTATCTGCAGGACGTAGCGGGCGTGCGACGTGACGTTCGCGTGGTGAACCTTTCGCTGGGTCAGACCACGTGGTATATCGAACAGCTGAAAAACCGCGAGCCATGGGGCGCCAAGCGGCTGCCTTTGACATTTTCCGATGAGCAGCTCATGGTGTCCGAGGAAGATCCACGAGCGCTTTCCTATGACTTCGGTCCTGTGCAGATGATCACGGTGCCGGTTGACAAGTCGATCCTTGCGAAGTTTACGAACGATACTGCGCTCATCAATCGTGGCAGCATGTCGTGGAATTTCAAGGGTTCATCGCGCGGAGCCGGCGATCCAACGGGTCAGGAACAGTACTTCATCGGCGTTCAGCATAAGCTTGTTGCCGACATCATCAAGACCACCCGCTTCGAGCGTCCGGTGTACTTCTCTACGTCCGTCGGAGATCCATCTTGGGCTGACGAGTATTGTGGACTTGACCGTTACCTGCGTCTTGAGGGCATGGCCTATCGCGTCTGCCCAACGCCGCAATCATCGGCCATCGGTGAATCGGTCAACGAAGCGGTAATGGAAACCACGCTTATGCGCGACACGCCGTTTGACGAGATCAACACTGAGCCAAAGATCGGTCTGAAGTTCCGGAATCTGAACAACCCGAACGTCTATTACGACGATGTCAACCGCGGCTACATCCTTAGCTACCGCAATGTGTTCTACAAGTACGCTACCTACCTGCTGTACGAGAAGAAGGACACGGCGCGCGCTGGTGCTGTGCTCAAGCGTATGACCGAGGTTCTCTCGCTTGACATGTTCCCGATGAGCATGATGTTTGAACTGCAGATGGCACGCTTCTTTGAAACGTGCAGCATGCAGGCCGAAGCAGAAGCAATGGCCACGCGTGCCCTTTCAAGCTGCACAAGGCTTATCGCCAACCCACGACTCTACACCGCCGAGCAGGGGCTGCAGATTCCGAACGAAGGTTCCGAGGCCGACATTCTCGACCAGGTCGGTCGCGTCAGTCGTGTCCTCGCTTCGGATGCCGCCAAGATCATGGGTAAGTGGGACGCTGCTCTGGGCTACCTCAAAGAAGTCGGGGCCGGCATGAATGTTGTACCAGAGTTCGACTACAAACTTGATGAGATCCCGATCCTGAAGGCCATGAGAGCGAAGGATTATCAAGGGGCTCTCAAGATCGCGGAATCGTTGCAGGGCAAGTACAACCTGGCAAACGCGCGCAGCCGCTCGGCACAGATGGCTGCTAGCGAGCTGCAGCAGACGATCATGATGCTTCGGGCCAAGCTGGGGCTGACTCCGCAAATGGCGATGATGGTTGCGCCGTAGTTGACGGCTTCGCCGTGGTTGACGGCTTCGCGTGCGAATTTGTAAACCATGCCCCAATCCTATCTAACCCACGGCCAAGGCCGTGGGCTATTAAGGATGCGTGACACGCAGCGTCACGTTTTTTGTGGTGGATGTACGAGGATGTCATGGGACATTCACATACATCGCTGTGCTACCACCTCATCTTCTCAACGAAGTTGCGGTTACGATTGATCGATCAGTCCATCGAAGGATTGGTTTGGTCAATTCTGTGGAACGTTTGCGTCCGCTTGGGATTTCACCCCTATGCCGTGGGTGGGGTAGAAGACCACATCCACATTGCTGTCTCGATACCTCCGACCATCCCTGTATCTGAGGCTATCGGTCGTATAAAAAACCTCGCCACCCGAGAAATACGGAATACCATTCCCTCGTGTGAGGATTTTGAATGGCAGGTTGGCTATGGTGCCTTCACATTTTCGCATCGAAACCTCGACGCGGTCGTTCGGTACATTCACCATCAGAGGGCGCATCACCATTGAACCGATCATTTCGCGTTCAATCGAGATCTAATAGCCCACGGCCTTGGCCGTGGGACGCAATACGAATGGCCGTGGTGATACGGCTTCGCCGTGGTGATACGGCTTCGCCGTGGTGATACGGCTTCGCCGTGGTGATACGGCTTCGCCGTGTGGGACGGCTTCGCCGTGGTGATACGGCTTCGCCGTGGTGGACGGCTTCGCCGTGTGGGACGGCTTCGCCGTGGAGGACGGCTGCGCCGTGTGGGACGGCTTCGCCGTGTGGGACGGCTTCGCCGTGGAGGACGGCTGCGCCGTGGAGGACGGCTTCGCCGTGTGGGACGGCTTCGCCGTAGTTGACGGCTTCGCCGTGTGGGACGGCTTCGCCGTGGAGGACGGCTTCGCCGTGGAGGACGGCTTCGCCGTGGAGGACGGCTTCGCCGTGGAGGACGGCTTCGCCGTGGTGGACGCCTTCGGCGTGTGGGACGGCTTCGCCGTGGCGTCATCCCGAGCGAAGCGAGGGACCCCAAAACCCAAAACCCAAAACCCAAAACCTGGTATCACATCACAAAGCTCATGCCCACGTTGACGATTCCGCGGTAGCCGTAGCCGATCTCGAGTCGGAAGGCAACGTCGCCTGCAACACGCACCGACACCAGGCTGATGTGATAGGCAAGCCCCGTTGAGGAAAGGGGCGTGTTGTTGCCGTTATGATCAAACAGCGCAATACCAAGAGACGCACCCGATGCCAGATCGAACCATCGGGCATGGTGCCACATTACCTCTCCATGGGCTGCAAGGTGCACCGTCCGCTTGCTATATGGAACCGGAATGGCACGTCCACCTGACGGGGGATTTGTGTCGTCGGACAGCCATCGTCCCGTTGTTTCATGATAGCCAACCTCAGCACCCACGCTCATCCGGTTGCCAAGCTCCGTGGTGTAACTCAACCACAGCGGACCAAATGCATGCAGCGTTGAGTCTCCCAGGACATTCCGCGCTACGGCGTTCTGCGCGCCCCCTAAACCGTATCCCACCGTCATCTGCTGCTCACGATGTCCCGCCGTACCAACCTTTACGGAGTATTGCTGAGCCGTGGCTGAACCCGCAGCTAGTAACAGAATGATGATTGCCGGTATTCTGTGCACGGGACAATTTAGGCGCTTGTCGCAGGTTTTGGTTTGTGCGGTTTTGGGTGTTAGGTCAAGGACGTACGCCCATGAATTAGTGACCCCGGGCCAAGGCCTGGAGATGAAAATGTGACGCTGTAACGACCAGACGGGAAGTCGTATTTTACGCCTACTCATTTCTACGCCATATCATCTCATCGGGAGCTTCCCATGGTCCGTCTTTTCGTCGTTCTTGTTCTCACATCTGTTATCGCCGTGGCCGACCCCGGGGGCAAGACAGGATTTACGTCAAAGACCAGTTCCGGATGCGGATCGTGTCACGGTGGTAATGCCGGCTCGGCGGTGAGTGTGTCGCTTACGGGACCACGCACGTTGAAGCCCGGTGAAAAGGCCGAATTCACGATCGTTGTGGGTCACGCAACCGCAAAGTCTGCCGGTATCAGCATTACGGTACGCAATGCCGCCACGGCCCCGTCGGGCTCGGCAGGAACGCTCGCTGTTGCTGCATCGGGCAGCGGTATGCGCGTAAAGAATCCGGGCTCGGGTCAGGAGATCACTCAGTCGGCACCGAAGACAATGACCAATAAGCAGGTGTCATTCACCTTTTCGTGGACCGCACCGTCGACGCCCGGTTCGTACTATTT